>PBPR01000055.1 GCA_002724775.1 Methanobacteriota archaeon | reverse complement strand
CATTTCTTTAGGTTGTGCCTTAGTCAATGGCAAAAATCTTGTCCCAAAACCTGCTGCTGGTATTACGGCTTTCATGTTTAAAATTAGAAAATAAAGTGCTGACGCTCGTAGCACTACCTCTCCCTGTCACCCTTCGACTTCCTAGTCAAAGTCCATTCGGGGTAACGCAAATACGTCTCTGCTCGTTGCAGCTAGCTTTATCCACTAGGATTTACGACTTGTATTCTCCTATATATACTACACGGTTTTTANAATACAANATNATTACTAGGNNCGAATGCTTAAGAATACTNNGTTAGCTGTATNGANATCCGTATCTGGTGATACGTCAAAATAATGGAAAAAATTGTAAACGATTTTACGATAAACATAGCTACCGCAAATGGTACTGGCTCTCAGAGCGCNAANTTAATTTTACTCAANTCNCTNTTCAGGATGGGGACNCATGCTTCTGGAAAAAATTTATTCCCTTCAAATATTGCAGGGCTACCAACATGGTACATNATTAGAGTGAGCGATAACGGGTACCAAGCACCTGGAAACAGAACACACATTCAAGTTGTAATGAATATTGACACTTGGAACGATGATATTGAAGGTCTAGAACCAGGAACTGTTGTAATATCTAATGCCGATGTAAAAGCACCGGTAAATCGTGATGATATAATACATTATTCAGTTCCAATGATCTCAATGGCAAGAAAAATTAATCCGAAATTATCTAAAATGGTCGCCAACATGGTTTATGTAGGTATAATTGCAGAAATGGTAGAAATACCTCAAGATATTCTTGAAGAGGCTATTTCAAAACAATTTAATGGNAAAGAGAAAGCAATTGAAATAAATGCAGAGGCTTCAATTGCTGGAAGAGAGTATTTCAAAAATGAATTAAATAAAGAGGACAATTTTTACGTAGAGAAAAGAGACAAAGATAAAAATCAATTTCTAATTGACGGAAATGAAGCTACAGCATTGGGATGTATTTATGGAGGAATAAATATGCTGTCTTGGTATCCTATTACGCCATCTTCCTCACTGGCTGAAGCAATTGATAAATATATTCCAAAATTAAGGCTAGACGAAGAAGGGAAATCAACATGTGCTGTAATACAAGCTGAAGATGAATTGGCTGCTGTTGGCATGGTGCTGGGAGCTGGGTGGGCTGGGGCTAGAGGTATGACATGTACCAGTGGGCCTGGTATTTCACTAATGTCAGAACTTATCGGATTAGCGTATTACACTGAGATTCCAAGTGTAATTTGGGATGTAACTCGAGTTGGACCTTCTACCGGACTTCCTACACGTACTCAGCAAGGAGATATTTCAATGCTTTATGAAGCAAGTCACGGAGATACTAAACACATAGTTCTAATTCCTGGAAATGTTGACGAATGCTTTGAATTTGGCTGGAAAGCATTTGACTATGCTGAAAAATATCAAACTATGGTGTTCGGTTTTACTGATTTAGACTTAGGAATGAATTTGTGGGTTTCAAACGGGTTTGAATACCCTGATCAGCCATTAAACAGAGGGAAAGTACTTAGAACTCAGGAGGAACTTGAAAAAATAGAAAATTATGGGAGGTATAGAGATGTCGACGGCGACGGCATTACCTACAGAACACTACCTGGAAGCGGATTAGAGCCTATTGTCTCGCGAGGGACTGGAAGAGATGAAGATGGAGTTTATTCCGAGAAAGCAGATATCTATCGCGCGAACATGGAACGACTTAAAAGAAAAATTGATGGTTCTAGAACTGATCTCCCGCAACCAATAATGCGTGAAGAAGACGAGCAGGAGCTTGGAATAATCTACTATGGTTCTATGGAAAATACTATCCAAGAAATTGATGATATCCTTGAAAGCACAGGTATGAAAGTTTCACAATGTAGAGTCAGAGCACTACCTCTATCACCTGAAATTGATGAATTCGTCAAAAGACATAAAAAAATCATTGTATTAGAGATTAACAGAGACGGCCAAATGTATGGAATATTGAGAAGAGAAATCGCAACTGAACTAGTACCTAAACTAGATTCGGTCGCTTTCAGTGATGGGTTGCCCCCTAAAGCTAATGAATATGCAGAAGCCATAATGGCAAAATTAAAAGGATTTGACATTTAAATGCCAAAAGTAAATAAAATCAATCAACCGCTAGACAGCTACAAAGGAGGTAAATCTACCCTTTGTCCCGGATGTGGCCATGACGCAATTTCAAACGTTATAATCAAAGCTGCTTGGGAAAACTCAATAGAGCCTGAGGGAATTGCCAAGATGTCTGGAATCGGTTGTTCTAGTAAAACTCCTGCCTATTTCTTAAGCCAGAGTCATGGCTTCAATACAGCTCACGGTAGAATGCCATCAGTAACGACTGGAGCAAATGTTGCAAATAAAAATTTAAATTATTTGGCAGTTTCAGGCGATGGAGATACTGCAAGTATTGGAATTGGCCAATTTATACATGCTATTAGAAGGAATTTGAATATGCTTTACGTTGTTGAAAATAATGGTGTTTATGGATTAACTAAAGGCCAATATTCTGCTACTGCGGAGGAAGGCTCTAGAAAGCGTAAAGGCTTACCAAACGAACTCAAACAAATTGATTTATGTGCCATGGCAATTAATTTAGGTTGCTCATTTGTAGCTCGCTCTTTCTCAGGTTCTCGAAAACAACTTACAGCATTGATTAGGGCTGGAATGTCCCACAGAGGAATGGCTGTTATAGATGTCATTTCGCCGTGCGTCACGTTCAATAACAATGAGGAATCTTACAAGTCACTTCAATACGTCAAAAACAACAATCAGGAACTGCATGGCCTAGACTATATTCCCCATTTTAATCCGATTGAAGAAATTGAAGTACCTTCTGGAGGGTTCAAAGAAGTTAAATTACACGATGGGTCCTATCTAAGATTAGAAACTATTAGTGAAGAACATGATGTTTCAAGTAAAAAAATGGCACTCGATGCGCTTCGAGAAGCTGATGAAAAGGATAAGCACGTTACGGGACTACTTTACTTTGAAGAGGGAATTCCTACCTTAGACGAAACTGAAAATCTTGTGGATATTCCTCTTGCTGAGTTACCTGAAAACATGATGAGACCTCCTAAAGAAACATTAGACGAACTACTGTCTAACTTTAGAAGTTGAGTTTGTCTCAATCGTAGATAACAATAAACCTAACATTATCAGGAAACTAGATAATATTAATCTCATGGTAATTTCATCTTTACCAATGGCTACAGACAATGTTCCTGCAACAACTGGCTGAAAGTAGATAAACAATGCCACTTTTGATGAATCTACATATTCCATTGCGTAATAATTAAGTGAATAAGTGACAACCGTTGCGAAAAATATTGAGTAAAATGCTGCAAAATATATCCACCAAGAAAGGCTCAACCAATTTTCCCAGTTGTTGATAACGCCATACAATGAAATTGGAAATAGCAGTAATGCACCAATTGTCATGACAAGTACAGATAAACCTAATGATGTATGCTTAACTATCATTTGTTTTGATAAAACCAAAAATAATCCAAAACATGTAAAATTTATAAAAATAAAGACATCTCCAACAAACAAATCACTGCTTACATCTAATTTGTCTATCTCCATTAAAATAAGTGCACCAGNCATAGCAACNATTATCGACAATGTTTTGTAGAAATTAAGTCCTTCTCGGCCCAAAAACCAAGCAAAAAGAAATGTTATTACCGGAATCATACAGCTAATCAGTGAAGCATGAGCTGGAGTTGTTAATTCTAATCCTTTGGTAAAAAAGGCTGTATTCAGAACAATTCCTAATAAGGACAAAATAATAAGGAAGTACCACTCGTTGCCCTTAGGAAAATTAGAAATTCTATCGCTATACAAAAAATACATTATGGCTCCAGCAAATAATATTCTAATTGCAGTCCACTCGAANGGATCTACTTCTTCAACGATAATTGAGGTTGTTANATAGTGAAANCCAAAGATTANTTGCACAAGAAGTAAAGAACCATAAATTCTAATTTTAGAGGGAGATGACAAAATTACCAACCCAGTTTTCGGAGATATTCAGAATATGGCTCTTTATCGCCATACATCATGATAAAGGAGCCTGCAAACCAACCTGCTGCTGAAGTAAAACGAAATGCTGAATCAAAGCCATCCAGATAATAAGGGACCATTACCATTAGACCAACACCAATTAAGAAACCTGCAACCCATGCAAAGGCTAAGCTATCTTTTCGGATATAATCTATAAACAAATAAAGATAAAATTGTGAAAAACTGAATATTGCGAATGCAGTAGCTATAAGCAATTCTAAATTTTCTGAGTTGTTTGAATCAAAATAGGGTGAAAGTATGATAAATGTNCCAAGAACCATTCCAAACCCTGGGAAAGCTTCAACAANNATTTTTGTAGAAGGAGTAGTTNGNGTGCNTTCTGAAGAACGCCACCNCTTCAAAACACGAACAAAGATTAGAGGCGATACAAATCTGAATATTAAAGTAAAAATCGCCAANGGCCANAGAAGATGNGGNGAGGTAGANGCAAAATAAATTGCCCANAAGGCAATTAAGAATGCAANGCTTAGNAGTANGAGAATNCCACCAATTAACAAATCATTNGATTTNTTTTCGGTAGCTTTTTGGAAAATCAGAAGAAAAAGGGGATAAGTTAAAATTACTATTCCCAAAAATAAAATCAAAAATGCAGCTATATCAATTTCATTCACACTTACTACTANTGAAGGTATGTTATGAAATGAACGCCTAAAATCAAATGCCAAAAATATTAAATATCAGGGAAAGTCGGCAAGCTATGGCAGAATTCTTCTGTGATATTGAAATACTTCGTAATGAGGGTGAATTTGAGGCCCGCGTCGAAGGTATAACTCCTAACGTAATGTCTCTTAAAAGTGACAACCTAGAAGAATTATTAGAGCAATTGACNCTTGAGCTTGAAGATAAGCTAAACTAATCTGAACTCAAATACGCTGAGAGCCACTTCGTACAGTAATTTAATCTTGCATTTGTAAATCTATCATCATCTTTCAAATCNGCAATGTAATCTTGAAAACCTGAAAACTCGAATGTTAATACTTTTGAAATAAAATTAAACATGACCACCATTGAAGAATCTACTATACAGCACATGTCGCTCAAATACTCTTTAGTTAGTTGAGGAACAACCATTGATTCACTAATTACAGCTTTTTGATCGTCATTACCGAAGTATTTCTTTAACCTAGAAATATCGTGTGTTTTTTCTTCAGAATGAGCATAACCTGACAATTTATTATATCTAGAGTAATTTCTAAAATTGGGATAACTTTCCTCGGGGTATGTCAGCTCCCATGAAATTAGTTCTTTCAATAAATCGCTAAAACTNAGCTCTTGCTTTAAACCTGAAATCATNTCNAAAAATTGAACATTATCTAAAATTTTATCTCTGTTTGCCCTATAATTTTTTAACTGATCAATTAAATCTCCATAGCTATCTAAAACTGCTGAAGAGAGTTTGACCTTCCATAAACCTGACTCATGTTGTGATAAAGCTAATTGATTTAGAAATACTCCTCTCATATGGCATTCAATAAAACTCCTAAGAAGCGAATAGGCAATATTGTAATTACCACAAAATGATTGGAAAATTGAATTNGTCAGAATCTTCTGAGATTCAAGATGATGGTGATTAAAAGCACCAAGTAAAGTTGCAGATTGATCTTGCTTACTTGCATCTTCCTCATAAGCAATAATCTCTAAATAAATTGAGTTGTAAAGAGAAAAAGCATCCAAGCCTCTAGTGAAATTATCTATAGAAAGTTGTTTTTCTAAATCAATATTAGGGGTAGAACTCTGTATTATGGATTCAGCTATATTTTTGTAAATTTCTTCGGACATTAATTTGTACCTGTTATGACCAGTGTACCTGCCCAGTCATTAGAATTTGCTCTCCAAGAATATACGTTTTTAAAATCAGATTTTGTGAAAAAATCTAACCATTCTCTTTCCTTCAACAAATGCATCCGAGTCCCTACTTTTTCTTGCCAATCGTGAGATTCCTCGTTCTCAAAATAATGGTCTATACCCATGATAAAACGACCATTTGGATTTAGCATTCCGTGGATTTTTTTAATTACTGATGAAGGGTTTTCTAAGTAGTACAGCACCTCCATTGAAAATATCAAATCAAATTTATGATTTAACTCAAAACTATTTAGATCTTTAAGTAAGAAGACGGCTTCGCTTTTCCTTTTTTCTGCATTCATAATCATAGTTTTAGCACCATCGATTCCCATTGAAAATGAACAACTGTTATTTTTTGATAACTTATCTGCAACCCAACCGTTTCCACAACCAAAATCTAGAAACTTGAATTCAGTACTGTTTTTTTCTGTTTGACTAATTGCAAAATCAAGAATTTCAGAAACTGAAGCTGAATGTGATGCTTCCATGCCTTTATCCTTTCCAATAATTGCCCATTCTTCAAAAACTTCAGTAGGATGCTTCATTAAAATTCATCAATATAGTCTATTTTAACTTTATTGAAAGATATTTAGGCACTACCTTGCATCTATAATATACTGCACCGCAGTGAAAAGTGTATGACTGAAGAAATTAGAGCCTATGCCGTAAAGCAAGACGTCGTAGATTATGATGCTGAAAATTTAGTTATGTTACAAGCTCAATTAATTAACAGAGATTACGTAGGAAGAATTATGGTTGAGAAAGTATCTAAGGATGCTAAAAGCTATGCTGCTGGAAAACATTACATCCCGGGAGTAGCAATGAAGTTCGGTGAGCATCCTGTAGAGGCAGGACATAGAATTTTAACTGAGGAACTTGAAGTTGAGGACAGAGAAATAAGATACGTTTCAACTCAGTCTCACTGGAACGACGAAAGAAAACATTGGTATGTACTGTTTCTTTTCGAAACTGTAGANCCTCTAACTGAAGAGGAAATGAAGAATACATGCGATGGGATTGATGAATTAGTATACTTTGATTTAGAAGACGCTACGATTGAAAATTCAACACAGGGCCTCATTGATATACGAGAGGCTATGAGAAATCCTGGAAAGACATACATTTAACGATAATTACTAAGAAAATGGTTAAAATTTAACCAATTTGAAGGAAAACTATTAAAATATCTTGGTAGGCCGATATTGTGGTAAAAGAAATTATAGGTTGGAGAGAAAAAGTAGAACTAGTTGACTTTGATAATAGTATTATTAAAGCTAAGTTAGACACTGGAGCTAGGACTTCTTCCCTTCATGCCACTCATATTTCTGAAAGTGAAGATTCAGGCGAAAAATATGTTTCATTTAGGCTAAAAAATATAGGAACTAAAACAAAATATAAGTATTTTAAATGTAAACTACGAGAATGGAGAATAGTAAGGAATTCAGGAGGAGATGAAGAATACAGGCCAGTAATTCAAACCAAGATTAGAATTGGTAAGAGAGAAATGAATATTGAAATTACCCTAACCCAACGTTCTCGAATGAGCTACGATATGTTAATTGGTAGAACTGCACTTAGAAGAAAATTCTTGGTTGACTCAGGAAGGTCTTATTCTACAAAGCTGGTGAAGAAATGAAAATATTAGTTTTATCAAGAAACAAAAATCTTTACTCTACAAAAAGAATTATTAATTCGGCCGAAAAACTAGGGCATGAAGTACGTGTTGTAGACTACCTACGCTGTTATATGAACATCACTTCTGAAAAGCCAACTGTATTTTACAGAGGTGAAAATCTGAAAGAATATGATGCAGTTATATCAAGAATAGGGGCTAGTTATACCTTCTACGGNGCAGCTGTCGTTCGACAATTCGAGATGGCCGGNCTTTATACTATAAATCGTTCAAAAGCTATAACTCGCTCCAGAGACAAGCTAAGATCATTGCAAATTTTAGCAAGAGAAGGAATAGGCCTACCGGTGACTGGGTTCGCCAATCATACTGCNGATATTGATGGTATGATTGATACAGTAGAAGGCACTCCACTTGTAATTAAATTATTAGAAGGCACCCAGGGGAAAGGTGTCGTACTTGCCGAAACTAAAAAAGGAGCAAGTAGTGTATTAAGTGCATTCAGACAACTTAAAGCAAACATTCTTGTTCAAGAATTCATAAAGGAAGCAAATGGAAAAGACATAAGGGCCTTGGTTATTGGTGATGAAGTGGTAGGTGCAATGGAAAGAACTGCACCTGATGGTGACTTTAGAGCTAATTTACACCTGGGAGGTGCTGGGAAAGAAGTTGTTCTTACGGATAAAGAAAAAACAATTGCTGTAAAAGCTGCTAAGAAATTAGGATTAAGTGTAGCTGGTGTAGACTTAATCAGATCTAACAGAGGGTTATTAGTAATCGAGGTAAATTCATCACCTGGACTAGAGGGAATTGAAGCTACTACTAAGAAAGACATTGCAGCTAAAATTATAAAATATATAGAATCAAAAATTAAGTGAGAACTAAAGTGTTAGGACTCCGCCTAAAGGCATAGGAGTTAATGGTTGCAAATCTCCTCTTAGCGAGGGGCCATCAGTAATTGTAGCAAAAATTCCTATCTCACCTGCATCGTTATTTGCTAAACTAAACCAGGGTCGACCGTACTGATCTACTGCCATGTCAAGGAAATCACCAAGGCCTCCGCATCTTTCATAGCCACAACCTTCGGGATATGCGTTACTGCTGTCTATTGGGTCCTCAGGCAAATTAACTTGAACCGTCGTAAAAAGTGGGTTTTCTGAAAAAGCATCTGTCAAGATTGTCATGTAACCATTCCAAGTTTGGTTTCCAACATCGCCCACATAACCGAACGCAACTCTGCCTTCTGAACCTGCTGTAACTACTGGAAAACCTGTACCCACAAGACCGATTGGAGGTGCCAACATCATTGCCTCGCTCCAAGATTCTCCGTTATCTCTTGAGTATGCATAATAAGGCATATTATCACTACCCATCCACATTGCATGAACATTATTGCTGTCGTCTATTGCAACTTGTGCTTCTTCAAAATTCCATGTGTCTGCAGTTCCAGAAGTCTCTGTAGGCAATGGATGCTCTGTCCAGGTAAAACCACCATCTGTGCTTCTGTAAATTGAATAACCGCTTCCGTTACAACCTACATTACCCCTGTAAAAATTACCGTTTTCAGCACCTTCAATATGGGCACTTAGTCCTCCACTGTTACAATCAAGAGGTGCACCTGGAACTTCAGGAGACCAAGTTAAGCCCCCATCAAAACTTGTTGAACAAAGAGGTGCTGCCCAATTTCCATTCACACAAAAAACCCATGTAGTTGGATGCGCTAATGCAGGGTAAGGTGATGAGCCTATAGTTTGATGATCTTGAACTGAGTAAGATGTAGCAAAGGTTGGAGGTGACCATGAAGAACCATCGTTGTCAGACCACTCAACCGTCATTCCTGCCAATGCATGCATATCAAATTTCATTATTCTATCTGTCCATTTGTCGACATAAACATAAGGATCATTGCTATTCGGAACTGGAGAAATAGGGTCGTAAACATTAACACATGAATAATCTGATAAATCAGTCATTCCAATGAGGCCTGTACATTGGACTATTGCTGTTGAACCTGCCGGTCCGTTACCATAGCTAGACATGTACAAATTATCACTTGAAGTAATTCCCATTGTTGGCTCGAACGTAGTCATACCTATTCCATAATAACTTCCTTGAGTCCAGAAGGGTACATTGTCCCCACTTAAATCTACAGTCAAGTTTGCTGACTCAATTGATTCTGAGTCAAGAGCATCAACTGCACCTGAGTAATGAAACCACGTTGTTTCAGGTATTGGACTTAAGAAATCGAAAATAGTAGGTTCTTCAACAACAATTCTGTTGTCCTCTGGTGCGAGACAACCAGTTAATGGCAAAATCAGCATGAATGCAGAAACGACAAAAGTGGATAAACGCACAATTCAAACTGCATTAGGTGTTATTTAAAATGTTCTAAATTTAAAGATGCCTCGGGGTGGAATGAGGGAAATGAATGTAGACTCTCTCCGACAGCCGAGGCTATTAGCATGTCAAGTAGCGAGTTATAATATTATGTTTCTGATATTATTCCCACCAAGCAGGAACCTCAAACCAACGATTATCGCTCTCTGGTCTGTCGATAATTGGCAATGATAATGGTTGCTCAGCTTCAACTAGTGTGACTCCGGCAGAAGAACATGTAGAAGGCAAGTAATCTTCACCAGATTCCGTAATTTCCAACTTGATAACATGGCCCTCAGGAATAACTACATCCATTGGATTAAACTCCATCTGCATTTTATAAGTTGCAAATGGAGTAACTGATTTTGCCTCATATCCGCCATCTCTATATCTTAGGTCCATTGTAGCATGACCCAGTCGTAATCCTGATGTGCCATCCAGCATGGTAACGAACAACTGGCCACCATTACATGAATTTGCTCTAACTTGTGCATGAAAAGTTGGTAGACCTGAAATATGAAGCTCAGATTCCAAAGGTTGGCTTGATAATGTTATTGATGATGACGATGATACTGTTCCCATAGAGCCCCAAGTTGAGACATCATGTGTATGTATTTCAATGTCGGTTGAAGGCCATGTTTCTTCGACATGCCATTCACCATCATTTCTTTGTATTTGAACTTGAGATTTAGGCTCAGTACCTATTCCCTTGAGGTAATAATTGAACCAATTGTAAAGTTCAATTGACCAATCCATTCTTGTTACTTTAGGAAAGGCTTCTGCTCCATAACCACTACTCATATTTTCGTGAACATTGGGTTGATCAGGATAGTTGTGGCCCCATTGCCCCATTATTCCTTTGACATTTAGTCCTTTATCTCTTAGCATTTGGTATGTAGGAAAAGCGTGGTAAGGATCGACATTCCAGTCTTGCATTCCCCATACTATGTAAACACTACCTTCGTAATTATCAAGAACATCTTGAAGATGATAGCGCTCATCCCAGTAGTCATTCCATTGATCTCCCCCATATTCAGCAAGTGCATACGTTGTCCAAGGGCTAGCTGGACCTATTGCGTCATCACTGCACATCCTCATATCGTCTGTAGTTGCCCCAGCAGTAGCGCCTTCATACAGTGCATCGTAGAGCATCGCTCTAGATTCGCTCGACCCATTCCTGTAAAACATCTCTCTAACTCCTATAGAACCTGAAATAGGAACAATTGTTTTCAAATGCGGTGATGGATTCTGTGCAGCTTCCCAGTTTGTTGTGCCTGCGTAAGATTTCCCCATTAATCCTACATTGCCGTTGGACCAAGGCTGCTTTCCTAACCAATCTACTGCAGCTTGAATTCCAATCTGTTCTCCTAACCCTTTGACATCCTGACAATGAGTAGATTTGCCTGAACCAAAAGTTGAAATTTGAGCCAATGCATAACCGTGTGGAACAAATTCCTCCAACACCCATTGACCTATGCCTAAATCTGGAATTGTATTTGGATTTGAACCTGCAAATTCATAATATGGATGTATTGTTGCTATAACTGGAACTAAAGTTCCTTCAGGTACCTCTGGCATCCATAGAGCTACATGCATTAGGGGATCTTCAGGATAGCCTGCATCTCTTTCTTCAAGAGGCAATTCGACTTGAACAAAATATTCAGAAGGTCCAGTCCAATTATATGGCCCTTTTTCAGGAAGTGTTGACCGCCAGGAAGAAAAATCCAAATCCATCAGATAACGCTTTTCTAAAGGCACTTCCCACCACTCGTAGCCTGAAATGTCATTTTCATCAGATACTGATGAATTTAAGCATCCAGATACTAAAAAAATGAACGAAATTAACAGTGCCTGTGCTTTATGCATTACATGCTAAATGGTACGCTTAATTATATTTCTCCCATTATAAGTATGTATTAATGTTAGGTAGTTTTTACAAGAAAAATTTGTTAAACTTTTT
The DNA here is from genome assembly GCA_002724775.1 of Methanobacteriota archaeon. Classification (GTDB taxonomy): domain Archaea; phylum Thermoplasmatota; class Poseidoniia; order MGIII; family CG-Epi1; genus CG-Epi1. The sequence continues at coordinate 10,320 of PBPR01000055.1, read as the reverse complement.
AGCTAAAATTGATAAAGGAACCGTTACAATCAATGATGATTTTTCATCTACGTTTGGAAAAGGAGAACCTAAGGTAACTATTGAGGTTGTTTCACCGAGATTCTACCGAAGAACAATCCTTGGTGGAGATTTAGGATTTGCTGAATCTTATGCTAAAGGTGAATGGTTTACTGACAATTTGACCGATTTAATAACTATACTTATTTTGAATAAGGAAAATCTAGCTGGATTAGATGTCAAGTGGAGTTTCCTAACAAAGGTCTTCGCTAAGATTGGCCACTGGAGAAGAAGAAATACTATTTCTGGAAGTAAGAAAAATATTCAAGAACATTATGATTTAAGCAATGAAATGTTTATGACATTCTTAGACAAAACTATGACTTACTCCTGTGGATTCTTTGAAAATGAAAATGACTCACTATACCAATCTCAAATCAATAAAATTGATAAAATAATAGAGAAAGCAGACATAAAGAGTGAACATCATATCCTTGAAATTGGTTCTGGATGGGGNGCTTTAGCAAGAAGGGCTGTAGAAAAAACCGGATGTAAAGTAACAACAATAACACTATCAAACAGACAGTATGACTACGTCAANAAAATGATAAAAGAGNAAAATTTAACGAANAACATTGATATTCAGTTNATTGACTTCAGAAATGTTAAAGGAGTATATGATCGAATAGTTTCAGTAGAAATGATCGAAGCCATAGGCTATGATTTATTCAACTCCTATTTCAAAAAAATTGAGGAACTAATGAAGCCTGAAGGAACTGCAGTTATTCAAGCTATAACTTATCCTGATGAAGGATATGAAACATATCGTAAAGGATGTGATTTCATTCAAAAATTTATATTTCCTGGGAGCTTACTACCATCTATAGGAGCCATGGAAAGCTCAATAAATTTAACTGAGTTAAAATTGGACAATATTGAAAAAATAGGTAGCCATTATGCGACCACCTTAAACATTTGGAATCAGAATTTTAATAAAAATATCGAACAGATTAAAGAAATGGGCTTTGATCAGTACTTCATAAATCTATGGAACTATTATTTTAGTTACTGCGAAGCTGGATTTGCAAATAATACTATAGATGATGTCCAATTAGTGGTAAAAGGAGGAACTGCAAATGCTTGAAGCCTATGAAAATAGATTACCTGGAGAAAAACTATCTTTACTTGTGAGTTTGCCATTTATTTCAGTCCATATTGGTGCTTTATTTGCTTTGACNATTTCGCCTTCTCCCTTTGCACTCTTTATGGTTTTTCTGATGTATTTCATTAGAATGTTTGGAATAACTGCTGGTTTTCATCGTTTTTTCTCGCACAAGACTTTCAAAACAAGTCGTGCATTCCAATTTATTTTAGCATACTTAGCAACGTCTTCTGCCCAAATGGGTCCAATATGGTGGGCATCTCATCACAGACATCACCACAAATACACTGATGAAATTGAAGATCCCCATACTCCCACTCTCAAAGGGTTTTTTTGGGCTCATGTAGGATGGATNATGTCTCCGTCAAACGTGCCAACAAAAGAAGAATATGTGGGAGATTTGAAGAGATTCCCAGAACTAAGATTTTTAGATAAATATCACTACTTAGCTCCATTTAGTATGGCTGTATCCCTTTTTGCATTGGGTGAATATATGGCTTTAAATCATTCTCAATATGGTACAAATGGAATTGAACTTCTAATGTGGGGCTTCTTTGTTAGCACCGTTATTCTATACCATGCCACATTTACTGTAAACTCAGTTTGCCATGTTTTTGGCTACAGNACTTATGATACAAAAGACGGTAGTGTAAACAATTGGCTTGTTGCAATCTTAACCTTGGGAGAAGGATGGCACAATAACCACCATGCATTCCCGAACTCAGAAAGGCAAGGTCATAAATGGTACCAAATTGATATTTGCCATTACATATTGTGGTCTCTTTCTAAAATAGGAATTGTTTGGGATATTCGTGATGTACCAGATGATTCAATTAAAGTGAAAAGATACGGTTCAAATGTGGTATAACTCGTTACTGGCTAGAGGATTAATTCCTGACTGGATATTAAGGCGAGGAGTTCAAAGTCAAGGAAAGCAAAGACTTCAGATGATGAGCAATGCAGATCTCAGACAAGAATACCAATCCTTTCTCAAGGAAGCAAGTTCTGGAGAAATTGCAGTTCACACTGATGATGCTAATAATCAGCATTATGAAGTCGATTCTGAATTTTTCCAATATTGTTTAGGTAAAAACCTAAAGTATAGTTCTTGTTACTGGAACGAGGATACTTCTTCGCTTGATGAGGCTGAAGAAATTATGTTAAATTTATACTGCAAGAGAGCTAAAGTAAAAGACGGAATGTCAATTTTAGATGTTGGATGTGGTTGGGGTTCATTAAGCTTATATCTCGCACAAAATTATCCTAATTCTAAAGTAACTGGAGTTTCAAATTCTAATTCACAGAGAAAGTTTATTGAACAATTAGCCCATGAAAGAGAATTGAAAAATTTAAAGATAATTACTGAAGACATTAACACGTTTGATNCTGATGATAATTATGATAGAATAATGTCAATAGAAATGTTTGAACATACTAAAAATACTAAAAAACTAATGAATCGAATAAACAATTGGCTAAAATCAGAAGGCCTCTTTTTCATGCATGTTTTTGCTCACAAAAAGAACCCATATTACTTTGACACTGACGAAAAAAACGCTTGGATGGCAAAATACTTTTTCACAGGAGGGATGATGCCAAACCACGATTTATTCAAAGACTTGCAGTCTAATCTAGAATACCATAAGTCTTGGATGCTACCTGGGACTCATTATGAAAAAACATCAAATGCTTGGCTAGCTAAAATGGACTTGAACAAAGATAAAATAATTCAATTATTTGAAAAGAATAATAAAAAAAGTGTTGCGAGACAAAAGTTCCACTTTTGGAGATTATTCTATATTGCATGCGCTGAAATTTTCGGGTACGATAATGGAAATGAATGGATTGTATCGCACCATTTGTTTGGAAAGAGTAAAAAATGAATATTGGTGTTATAGGTGCAGGGGTTGCTGGATTAACTGCAGCGAATTTACTTTCAGAAAAGTACAACGTTACCCTTATTGAAAANGAAAAACGTATAGGTGGACATACTAATACCATTAATGTTGAAGAAAATGGAGAGAAAATTGGAGTAGATACTGGATTTATTGTATTAAATGACAGAAATTATGTAAATTTTAAGAAATTATTAGTNAAATTAAACGTAGAAATCCGAGATACCGACATGTCATTCAGTTATTATGATGTAAACGATGGCTTTAACTATGCAGGCACTGGAATATCTGGCTATTTCTCACAAAAAAAGAACTTTTTTAGCCCTAAACACTATCGTTTTCTTTTAAATGTAAAGAAATATTCAAAAAANGCTGCTGATGATGTCGCAAATGATAAACTGATAGATGAGACTTTAGGTGAATATTTAGAAAGAAATAAATTTCCTGAAGACATCATCAACAAATTTATGATACCTATGGGTGCTGCAGTCTGGTCAGGATCTAGGAATGAAATCGCAAACTTTCCGGTTAAAATGTTTTTGAAGTTTTTTGATAATCATGGTATTTTAGANTTGAACAATGCACCTCAATGGCATACNGTTGTAGGGGGAAGTTGNACTTANGTAGAGAAAATANTGAGTGATTTTAATGGTAAANNAATCAANGGAAACGGTGTCAAANCAATAATTCGCAAANATGGAAATGTTATAGTTNCTCTAGATAATGGAGAAGAGCTATCATTCGATAAATTANTATGTGCAACACATGCTGATCAAACCTACAAAATGATTANTGATATTACTGATGAAGAGAGANTAATCTTAGAACCATGGGAATATTCTAGGAATCGAACTGTTCTNCATACTGANTCATCNTTTATGCCNCCTTCAAAAAACGCATGGGCCTGCTGGAATTACATCAAAAATAAAGGAAGTAAAGATGAGGATAATGTGTCAGTTACATATTATATGAATAGATTACAAGGTTTGAGTACCAATAATGATTACCTAGTAACACTTAATCCAGTTACTGAAATTCCTAAAGACAAAATAATCTATGAGACTGTATACACACATCCTAAGTATACCCAGCAATCGTTAGCAACACAAAAAAATATAAATGATGTCAGTGGAAAGAAAAACGTATTCTTTTGTGGAAGTTACTGTAGATACGGATTCCACGAGGACGCAGTACTTTCTGCTGTAAATGTGGCAAAAAAATTAGGCTGTGATTTGTGAAATTAAACTCAAGAATATACGAAGGAAAAATAACCCATGCGAGGACAAAACCTGTAAAACATAATTTTTCTTTCCCGATTTATACATTCGTGCTAGACTTAGATGAGCTTGATGTTCTAGATAAAAAAGTACGATTTTTTGGTTACAATCGAGGATCAGTTTTCACGCTTTACGATTCAGATCACTTAGGCTCTGGTGATGGTAGTATCAGATCAAAACTAAAAGGCTGGTTGATCAAATTCGGCTATAATGAAAATTATAGTAAAGTAAAAATGATTACAACTTTAAGAGTTTTCAAACATACATTCAACCCTGTAATATTTTATTACTGTTTAGACTATGAAGGTAATATCGTATATCACGTTGCTGAAGTACACAATACATTCGGAGAAGGACATCTGTACATTTTAAAGGATGGGAAAAAATCGAACATTGGAACTGAATACTTGGTTCCAAAACGTTTTCACGTTTCTCCGTTTAACAAAGTAGAAGGAGATTACAATTTTCATTTTTCTGAATTAAATAAAAAAATGGATGTAAGGATAAATGTTTCAAAGGAAAAGNAAAACTTTTTCTATTCTAGAATNTCNGGAAAAAGTTTGANNATTTCAAGATATAGTCTTAATTAAATTAATNCTGAANTATCCTGTTCGCACATTNCTAATNATTCCAAAAATTATGGCTGAAGCTGCTAAACTNTACTATGTTAANAACTTGGAAATAGTGGATAAACCAGANCCTTCCTCAAANAAAACATACGAGGCTACTTATCCNGCATACATTAGCGACTTTCAAACATCTGANGATGCTGANGGAATAGGAAGATGGTTTTTCAGTAAAATTTACTAATGTNTTCATTCAAAATAATAGAAAAAGTGCCAAGTCCAGAAACNTACATGTATCTAAGAGAGGCTTCNGNAATGCCTCCNAGAACANTAGANGGTGCGAANAAAGGACTTGGNAATGAATTATATTCTGTNTTACTNGTTNANGANGAAGAGCAATGANACNATAGGCATGGGAAGANTAGTAGGAGATGGAGGAACCGTTTTCCAAATTTGNGATATGGCAGTAATAGTNAANTTTCAAAATAAAGGAGGAGGNACNATGATTATGAATGCCTTAATGGAATTTATTGAAGNAAAAAAAATNGATAGAGCTTACATAAANNTAATAGCTGACGTCNATAACTTTTATGAAAAATGGGGATTTAAGCCAACTGATCCTGAATCAAAAGGAATGTATTTGAGAACATNAAAANTATAACTTTTTCAANCTTAACTTCACTTTAGTTTGCTCATCCATGTATTCTAANATTGATAGTTTTTGCTCTGTGGACAATTCANCTGATCTCAACATTGATTTTAACTTGTGTGCNGATANTTCTTGTATTTTAGCCCATANATTTAATTCCTTTAGAGTAGATTCCAACTCATAACGTCTTAAATCTTTCTTTTCTGGCATTTTAAAATTTGAATCTTCACTGAAAGTAACTTTGTAATCTTTACCGTTTACCGAATTGTGGCCTGATTCTTTAGAATAGCTAATCAACTTATTCTCTAATGTTTCTAGCATAGCATCCATATCTGAAACATATTCCTTTTTCTTATTTTTAAGCTCTACAAGTTTATCAACAGTTTCNGAAGCTTGATTTGCAGTCATGGTAGAGGTGTCAACAAATGGGTTTGAAACTTCACCAGAGTTAGTGTGTCGCATTCTTAGCTTTACTAAATCCTCCATTTCTTTAGGTAATGAATCTACTTCATATCTAAGATAGGAATTNCCTGGATTGTTTGGATGAAGCCAAACTAGGAACATATTACTTATTTTTTTACCGTAATTTTTTTCTAAAATCCATTTGTATGTGTTAAGCTGAAGAGAATACTTCCAAAAATTAGCATCAGGCAAATGTGATATGCAGTCTACAATTGCTGAAGCCCATTTATTTTCTTTTACAACTTTCTTCGATCTTTTCCAATCATAAATTTGTAAAGTTCCATCTGGATTTTCAAACAACATGTCAACCGACCCAGCTAACCTGAGCTCTTTATCCCAGACCATCCATTCTGTTCTGTAAGGCGTAAGCTCATTTCCAACAGCTTCATTGAACTCACGAAAATACTTCCATTCCAGACTACCATCGTCTTCAACATCCATTCCATTGTAAAAACACTCAATGTTGTAGTGCATCTTAGTACCAGCTTCAGAGGCTTCAATACCATCATTATTCCATTTCATTTTTATTTCTTCCCTAGTCATACCAAAATAAGGACTTTTGGGCCATCTAGGAGAATTCATCATCTTGGAAATAACAGAATCTGCATCAAATTTAGGAAAGAGTGTACTATTCCATGAAGTAACAGACATGTAGTCTGAATCTCCATCTATCGTGTAAATATGAGGACCTTCATCAAAAGAAATGTGTGCATCCCTTTGATGAGCATTTTTCTTTGATAAAAAAGTAGGTTCTTCCACTCTGCATGTATTACAATGACATACTTAAAAATATAGAAGCAAAGAAATTTTAAAGTCCAATCTCTGAGAAATTATGGAACTAACAACCCTTGAAGACTATGTTAGACGTGAAGTGTTTAAAACAGATAGAGAATTGTTTGATTTTTGCCCCTCTTGTGACGAGACTGGTAATACAATACGTGCACTAATGGAAGGATTATTTATTCAGGCAAAAAAACTTCAAAAAGAGCGCGACGAAATATTAAAAGTCAATCGTTCAATAGCGAAAAGTATAACTGAACTAAAAAGTGTTGTTGAAAATATTGGAAATTTGACTTAACCGTAGGCATTAGATAATTCCTTTATTATACCATATTCTAAAGTAACGTATGGAAAAACTAGTAGCTATATCAGGAGTCGTAAAATCATACTCCGAAACAAGTGTACTTACTGGTGTTGATTTAGACATAGCACAGGGTGAATTAATTGTGCTACTAGGACCCTCTGGTAGTGGAAAAACTACACTGCTTAACTTGATAGCTGGAATTGACACTGCAAACAGTGGTGAAATTGTAGTACTGGGTAAAAATCTATCTACAATGACTGATCTAGAATTAACTGAGTACAGAAGAGATTCTGTTGGTTATATTTTTCAATTCTATAATTTATTACCTAATTTGACTGTTTTAGAAAATGCCTCGCTTGGATTGGAACTAAAAGGGGAAAAATTAGACTATGCAAAGGTAATCTTGGAAAAAGTGGGTCTTGGAGATAAATCTCAAAGATTTCCTGCACAATTATCGGGAGGCGAACAACAAAGAGTGGCTATAGCCAGAGCCATGGCGAAAAGCCCGGCTTTGATAGTAGCTGATGAACCAACTGGAAATTTGGACAAAAATAATTCAAAATCAGTTAGAGAATTATTCAAAGAAATTGCCCACAATGCAACAATTATCATAGCTACTCATGATAACGACTACCTCGAAATTGCAGACAAGGCCTACGAATTGAACGAAGGAAAATTGATAAAAATTAAATGAGCATAATATTTAAGAAATTCCAAAGAGACCTATACTCTGAGTTACCCAAAATTGCAGTTTCAATACTGATAATTTCAATGGGTATTGGAGGATTCATTACTTTTTTCCAAGTTTCAGAAAACATCAAAGAAACTGTGGATTCGCAATATGAGGAAATGAATTTAGGAGATTCCTGGGTTAATTTACAACCAATACCAGTTCCAACTCCAGAAGAGCTTATAGATTACAGCAGAGAGAATAATGATGAGAGTATCAATGAAATTCTTCCCCAAATTGAAGTTATGCAACCGAGATTGCATCTTTATGGTAAATCAGAAGGTAGTAATGGTCCTATTATCATTGAAATCTTGGGATTGCCTGAAGAACAAAGGATAAATAAATTAAGAATTACAGAGGGAGGAGATCTGTCTACAGAAGCAAAATCAAATAATGTTCCTGTAGTCGTTGAATCACGATTTGAAAAGTACCATGGCTACGGCCTAGGCGATACATTTAACCTATCTATTGTTAAAATCGATCAAGAAGCCATAGAATTTGAAACTATCAATGTGACCGTTGAAGTCGTTGGTGTAGCTGTATCTGCCGAATATTTTCTAATAACTGGCAATCAAGGTGTATTTGTTCCGAGGCAATCAACTATAGGTGTCATGTTTGTAAACCTACCAGTTTTACAAAATGTAACCGGATTTGACGGAATGATTAACCAAGTTAGTATTGTTTCTGACAATAATGTTAATGAACTATTCACTGGCACTCCGTTAGAGAATGTAATTATTTCCTCTTATGAAAAAGAGAATATGGAATCCTACATGATTCTAAATAATGATCAGAAAGGAGTTAAGCAAGTAACGCCAAAACTAGCTGGAATTTGGTTGATTATTGCAGGGTGTACTATTTCTTTGAATCTTTATCGAATTATTCAGTCACAAAAGAAACAAATTGGAGTAATGAGAGCTGCTGGGATGACATCAAATGAAGTCATGTCGTTCTACACATGGTATGGAATTTTCATTGGAGCTATTGGATCAATTGGAGGTATCATTGCTGGTTTTGGAATATCTGTGTACATTACATACCAATACTCTTTGGCTACAGAAATTCCAGGAATTGTTTACGGATTATCTCCAACATTAGTATTAATTGGAGTAGCTTTAAGCATGATTTCTAGCTTAGTTTTCATAGTTCTGCCAGTAAGAAAGGCTGCTAATATTGCGATAACTGACTCAATGTCTCCAGATATTCCCAGCTTCAAGGATTCAAAAATAACTGAAATGAGCTCTCGCCTATCATTGTCTTTAAGATTAGCCTTTAGAAATTTTTCGCGGAATAGGACTAGAACNATGCTAACCACTATAGGTCTTTCACTAGCACTTGTCACTCCATTCGCTTTAGGAGTTATATTATCAAGTACTGAAAACGCAGTCGAAACGAGTTTTGACCTTCCAGGCTGGGATGGGACTGCTGTATTCGATTCTTTTCAAGAGCAGAATTCAACTATACTTGAGTTGGAGGAGAGAGACTACATAATTAGTGCAAGTCCAGTTTTATCTTGGGAGATTAATGCTTTCAATGAAAGAATAGTAGTAATTGGCTCGAATTATGGNGATGTGTTTAGCTTACCTACTGAAACTGAATTTAGCCAATTTACAAGAAACNACGAAATNATAATTGATTCATTATTTGCAATNAGAAATAATTTAGANGTAAACGATAATTTTGAGGCCTCGTTATTAGGACAAAAGAAAAATCTTACTGTTGCTGCAATTCATACACAAATTCTGGGNGGCGGATTTATGAGTCTCNAAGGNTTGCAAGTCTGGCTACATGAATGGGAAGATNAAATAAAATCGCTTGCTGTTAACTCATCNGTTNTCAACGAAACNGAAATTGAAAAANTACCTGAGNTACCNNATAAACCAATNAGTGGAGTTTATCTCACTGGNGACGCNANACGTTTGAATAANGAATCACCTGACTACATGGTTGCAGTTATTGCAAAGGATGATCTNAAAGGTCANGTNGATAAGTTAATGGAATTATTTACTTTTTTCATTAACTTGTACTATGGCTTAGCCGCAGTTATGGCGTTCTTGATTATCGCTAACACTGCAACAATAAACATGTTAGAAAGGGAAAGAGAAATGGCTACCCTGAAAACACTGGGGACAAGTGATGTAATACTAAGCAAAGCCACTTCTGCTGAAAATTTTGTAATGGGCACTATTGCTGGAATATCTGGCATCCTAATCGGATATCCTATTGCTGTTTGGCTACTACAAACGTTCACTTATGAAATATACTATGTTCCTACTTATTTCCCGAATGGATTACCTATAGTGATGATTATTTGTGTTATACTACTCAGTGTATCTGCAACTATTCCTTCTTGGATTAGGTTAAGAAATATGAATCTTGGAAATTTGGTTAGATCCATTGAAAGATAATCTGATTATATATGTTTTAAAAAAAACACAATTTTGGGGCTTTTTTTAAATATGTCGTGATTACTTATTTAAACTATTTTGGTAAAGGCG
>PBPR01000054.1 GCA_002724775.1 Methanobacteriota archaeon | reverse complement strand
TCCCAAATTCTACGGTNGGAAACTCTTCCATAAGATTTGAAGTTANTTCACATTCTGANGNNACATATGCCTTCTCTAAAGTTCCCTCCTCAACTCTAGCTGCTATATGGTTTCTAATTTGAGTTGTACTTCCGTAATAATCTGCTTCTTGAAGAACTTCTGGCTTACACTCCCAATGGACGTAAAGCATTCTATTCGGATGACCTTTAGTTAATCCAAATGATTCTCTCATAGCAATTATATCTTGTAATGAAAATTTCTCGTGAACTTCGCAAACTGCTCCTTTCGTATTATTATCCTTACCNGGATAGATAATCTTCTTTTTACCTTGCATTACATTTTCTAGATTCTGAGCAAAGAAAAGATCTGGAACAAAAATCAATTCATCGCCAGGCATTTCCATGGCAATTTTTTCTGCATTTGCTGATGTACAACAAACGTCACATTCAGCTTTTGCTTCAGCATAACTGTTGATGTAAATCATAACTGGAACTCCGGGGTTTTGAGCTTTCAATTCTCTTACTTGGTCTGCTCCAAAGTCATCTGCTAAAGAACAACCGGAATTTTTATCTGCAATCAAAATAGTTTTATTAGGATTCAAAACTTTGGCAGTTTCAGCCATAAATCTTACTCCGTTAAAGATAATTATATCTGAATCAGTTTCAACAGCTTTCATACTAAGTGCCAAAGAATCTCCTTGCTCTTTCTCTGTAGATAAACCGAAAACAAGAGGTTCCATGTAATTATGTCCTAACATGAAAACATTATGCTTTTTCTTTAATTCAAGAATCCTGTGAACTGTTGAAGCATGCATTTCAATGTCAACAGGAGTTAAGGTAGGATTGTTACGTGCATAAATTTGAGATTTTACTTCCTCTAAAGTGAGGCTGTCAGAAGGTCCCGAAACACTCAACATTCTTATCTAATATTAACTTAGCATGTCGGGATATAAATCTAATGTTATGGTGGTCATTAGAAAGTGACTTTTATATAGGACTAATTTGGTCCAAATACTCTGAGGTCATTTGCACTAACATGAAAATAAACAAATTGACAGATTACTCAATCGTAATTATGACAAATATGGTTGTAAAAGACGAAAAGGGAATGTATACTGCGAAAGAGCTTTCTGAAGTATCAGACCTTCCTCTTCCAACAGTTACAAGAGTCTTGAAGATGCTATCAAACAGTAATCTTCTTGAGTCACAAAGAGGTGCTCAAGGTGGATATTCTCTAACTAAGAAAGCTAAGGATATCTCTGTTGCTGAGGTGATAGAAGCAATGGAAGGGCCCATTGCGTTAACTGAGTGTGCAAGTGATGATTGCGGCTGCTCATTTGAACCGAGCTGTGTTGTAGGAAAGCCATGGCAAAAAATTAACAAAGCTGTAAACGATGTATTACAAAATATCAATTTAGCTGAAATGAGTATGAAAGATGAAAGTCAAAATTTGATTAAATTGACAAATATAGGGGAGATGAGCATTTGAAACAAGATTCCGAAACTGAAATGTTGAAAGAATATTCTGAACAAGAATACAAATATGGATTTGTAAGCGATATTGAATCTGAAACTTTACCGCCAGGATTAAACGAAGATACAATAAGATTTATTTCTAAAAAGAAAGGTGAACCTGAGTGGCTAACTGATTGGAGGTTGAAGGCTTTTGAAATATGGAAAAAGATGAAAGAGCCACATTGGGCAAACATTGAGTACCCTCCAATAGATTATCAAGCGATTAGCTATTATTCAGCTCCAAAGAATTTAGATGATGCACCTAAAAGCTTAGATGAAGTTGATCCAGAGCTAATTGAAACCTACAACAAACTAGGCATTCCTTTGCAAGAACAAGAAATCCTTGCTGGAGTAGCTGTAGATGCTGTTTTTGATTCTATGTCTGTTGCTACGACATTCAAAGACAGGTTAGCTGAAAAAGGGGTAATCTTTTGCTCTATATCTGAAGCTGTCAAAGAACATCCTGAGCTTATTAAGAAATATTTAGGTTCTGTTATTCCAAGAAATGATAATTTCTTTGCTGCACTAAATTCAGCTGTATTTACAGATGGTTCATTCTGCTACATTCCTCCGAATACAAGATGTCCAATGGAATTGTCAACTTATTTCAGAATTAATGAACAAAATACAGGTCAGTTTGAACGCACACTAATTGTCGCTGACAAAGGATCTCATGTATCATACTTAGAAGGATGTACTGCACCAAAAAGAGACGAGAATCAACTACATGCTGCCGTAGTAGAGTTAGTTGCGCTTGACGATGCTGAGATAAAATACTCAACCGTGCAAAACTGGTACCCTGGTGATAAAGATGGAAAAGGTGGAATCTACAATTTTGTTACCAAGAGAGGTGCTTGCAGAGGAGATAATTCAAAAATAACTTGGACCCAAGTCGAGACTGGTTCAGCTATTACTTGGAAGTATCCTTCATGTGTTTTACATGGTGACAACTCAGTTGGTGAATTCTATTCTGTAGCTTTGTCTGCACTAAAGCAACAGGCAGATACTGGAACGAAAATGATTCACATTGGTAAAAACACCAAAAGTACGATTATCTCAAAAGGAATATCTGCAGAAAGAGGGCAAAATACATACAGNGGGCAGGTAATGATTAACAAATCTGCAACTGGTGCACGTAATTATTCACAATGTGACTCATTACTGATTGGAGATAAATGTGGGGCGCACACCTTCCCATATTTAGATGTTAAAAATACAAAATCTCATATTGAACATGAAGCTTCTACGTCAAAAATTGGAGAAGACCAAATATACTATTGTAAGCAAAGAGGTATTTCCGAAGAAGATGCGATTAATTTGATTGTAAACGGGTTCTGTAAGGAAGTATTCAAAGAATTACCAATGGAATTTGCTGTCGAAGCTCAAAAGCTTCTCGAAGTTTCATTGGAGGGAAGTGTAGGTTAAAAATGTTAAAAATAAAAAATTTATATGCTAGCGTNGAAGANACTTCTATTCTTAATGGAATTGATTTNGAAGTGAAAGCGGGAGAAACTCATGCTATAATGGGACCCAATGGTTCTGGAAAATCAACCCTAGCTCAAGTTATTGCTGGGCACGAAGATTATGAAGTCGAGAAGGGAAGTATCGAATATTTTGGTGAAGATTTACTTGAATTAGATGTTGATGAGAGAGCGTGCGAAGGAATATTTCTAGCATTTCAATATCCTGTGGAATTGCCTGGAGTAAACAATACTTATTTCTTGAAATCTGCATTGAATGCGCAAAGNAAACACCGCGGTGAAGATGAGATAGATGCCATGGACTTTATGGACATTATTAGTGATAAAATAAAGTTGTTAAATCTAAAAGAATCGTTACTAAAAAGACCTGTGAACGAGGGATTCTCAGGTGGTGAAAAAAAGAGAAATGAGATTTTCCAAATGGCTGTTCTAGAACCAAAGCTAGCACTACTTGACGAGACTGACTCTGGATTAGATATTGATGCCTTGAAGATTGTTGCAAATGGAGTTAACGCTATGAAAAGCCCAGAAAGATCGACAATAGTCGTAACACATTATCAACGGTTATTGAATTACATTGTTCCTGATTTTGTGCATGTGCTTGTAGATGGTAAGATAGTTAAATCAGGAGACAAAAATCTTGCTCTTGAGCTTGAAGAAAAAGGATATGAAGAAGTAATTAAGGAAGCTAAAAAGTAAATGAAAATTTTGCAAGCTATTGAAGCCGATTTTGAGGAGAGTGTTAGTAGGTCCAGTGACGAGACTAGAGAGATTCGAATGGACAATTTCAATGAATTTAAAAAACTGGGAATTCCAACTTCTAAACAAGAATTTTGGAAATTTACAAATCCTTCCATAATCAAGGACTCTGAATTTACATTAGGTCTTTCCAAAGACTATGATGACAAAAAGTATGATATCATAGTAGTAAACGGAAAATTAACCAAGAAAAACGATGATATCAAAATTAATAATATACATGAAAGTTTAGCTGAAAAAAAGATAAGTAATGAAATATTTGGAATAACTAATAATCCTTTTATTAATCTAAATAATGCGTTTTCAACTGAAGGATGTGTTCTATCTTTCAAAGACAATGTTGAAAAAGAAATTAGTATACTAAATGTCATTGATAATACTACTTCAAAGCAAATTACCCATCCCAGGATAATTATTAATGTTGGAAAAAATAGTAATATCTCAATTTTAGAAAAAATACGATTTTTGGGTAATAAAGAAAATTTAGTTAATTCTGTGACAAATTTCAGTCTAGACGAAGGTTCAAAAGTCGAGCATATACTAATAGACGATTATTCGGAAAATACTTATCAAATTTCAAATGTCCTAGTTAAGCAAAAAAGGGACAGTAATTTTTCTTCCTACAATTATTCTAATGGAAAGATGCTGGCAAGAAAAGATTTTATTATTGAATTAAAAGAAAGAGGAGCACACTGTGACTTGAGGGGAGTGTACTTGGCAGATCAAAAAAATCACATTGATCATCATACTATTATAGAGCACGAAGACGAACATTGTACAAGTAATGAACTGTACAAAGGAATACTATCAGGTAAGTCTACTGCTGTTTTCAACGGTAGAATACATGTTCATAAAGCAGCTCAAAAGACTGACGCAATTCAAAGTAATCAAAACCTATTGCTCAGTGACGATGCAATAATTCATACTAAACCTGAGTTAGAAATTTATGCTGATGATGTGAAATGTACACATGGTGCTACAATTGGAAGACTAGATGAAAAAGGAATATTCTACCTACGTGCAAGAGGAATTAAAAGAGAGGAAGCTCAGAAAATGATGATGAGAGCATACATTGGAGAAGTTTTGAGTGGAATGAAAAATAGTGAAGCTAAAGAAAGTTTACTAGAGAAAATAATAGAGAACATTCCAGAAGGAGAGTAATGGTAAAAGAAGAGTTTCCGATTTTGTCACAAAGTGTTAACGAAAAACCTTTGATATATTTGGATAACGCTTCAACAACTCAAAAACCAAGTTCTGTAATTAATGAAATACAAAATTACTATGAATCTACTAATTCCAACATTCACAGAGGAGTTCATCACCTAAGCCAACGAGCCACTGAAAAATATGAAGATTCAAGAAAAATAATTCAAAATTTTATAGGTGCAAAATCATCTAAGGAAATCATATTCGTTAGAGGAGCAACCGAAGCTGTAAACCTCGTAGCAAATAGTTACGTGAGACCTTTACTTTCTGAAGGTGATAATATTATTATTTCACAGATGGAACATCATGCAAACATTGTTCCTTGGCAATTAATAACTAAAGAAAAAAAAGCTGAAATTCGTGTAGTCCCTATTAATGAAACTGGAGAGCTATTAGTAGATAATATGGACGATTTAATAGATGAAAATACACGTTTTATATCGTTGAATCATGTTTCAAATTCATTAGGAACAGTTAACCCTGTAAATGAATTAATACAAAAAGCGCACCAAAATGATATTCGCATAATGATTGACGGAGCGCAAGCTGTACAACATATGAAAGTGAATGTTGAAGACCTAGATGTAGATTTTTATTGCTTTTCTGGACATAAAATGTACGGTCCTACGGGTATTGGTATATTATATGGTAAAAGAGAAATATTAGAAAAAATGGAACCATATCAGGGCGGAGGTGATATGATTAAATCGGTTACCTTTGAAAAAACAATATTCAATGACATTCCTCATATCTTCGAAGCTGGAACTCCAAATATTGTCGGTGCAATCGGATTGGCAAAAGCTATAGAATTCATTGAAAATATAACTATTGAAGAGATTGAAAAACATGAAATGGCTTTGTTGAATTATGCTACTGAAAAAATTAACTCCATCGATGGTGTAAAAATTGTGGGTAATGCTGAAGAGAAAGCAAGTGTTATCTCATTTGTAATGGAAAACATTCATCCGCACGATATAGGAACAATTATGGATAATATGGGAATTGCTATAAGAGCAGGACATCATTGTACTCAACCTATTATGGATTTTTACAATATACCTGCTACTGCAAGGGCCTCGTTTGCAATATACAATACTGAAGAAGACGTTGACAAATTAGTTGAAGGTATACAAAAAGTAAAGGAAGTTTTCACATGACGGATTTCGGTGATTTATACATGGAAGTAATTTTAGATCATAATAAGAATCCTCGAAATAAAGGCGAAATTGAGAATCATACTAACCATGCAGATGGACATAACCCCTTGTGTGGAGATAAAATTTCATTAGATCTTATAATTGAAAATGAAATTGTAAAAGAAATTAAGTTCACAGGCGCTGGATGCGCTATATCTACAGCATCCTCTAGTATTTTAACTGAGTATATCATCGGAAAGAGGACTGACGAGATACGCCACTTATTTGAAGAGTTTCACGATTTAGTTACATCTGACAGCTCAGAAAGTAAAAACTTGGGAAAATTAGCTGTGTTTGAAGGTGTTAAAAAATATCCTGCAAGAGTTAAATGTGCTACGCTTGCATGGCATACTTTAATTGCTGCCATCGATGGNGAAGAGAAGGTTAGTACAGAATGAGTGAATTGAAGGAGAAAATCATTGAGAATATCAAGAAAGTCTTTGATCCCGAAATTCCTGTTAACATCTATGAGCTGGGACTAATTTACGATATAAAAATTGACGATGGTGACGTTGAAGTTATAATGACTTTGACTTCTCCTTTCTGCCCAGTAGCTGGAAGCTTACCAAAAGAAGTGGCCGCAAGAGTATCTGAAGTTGAAGGCGTAAAAAAAGCAAATGTGGAATTAGTTTTCGAACCTCCATGGACTATGGATTTAATGTCTAATGAAGCTAAATTGGAACTTAATATGACTGATAGTTTTACCATTTAAATATGAGAGAAGTAAACGTTGAAGGATTGCAATGTACTCAGGCTGTAATGACTGTACTAAGAGAAATGGTTTCTATGGAGGAAGGTGAAGAAATACACATTAGTTACGAAGAACCTAATGCTAGAAGGGACATAATGGCCATGGTCAAAAGACGTGATTATACCCTAGTTAGTGAAGAAGAAAAAATGATAATATTATCGAAATAAAAATGACAAAAATAATAGACAGTTTAGTAGATGCCAGAATGCCGACAAAATTTGGCACATTTCAGCTCTACGCATTTCCAGGTGATGACGAAACAAAAGAAGATCTAGCGTTAGTAATGGGGAAAATCGAAGGAAGAATGCTTGTAAGGGTACATTCTGAGTGTTTCACTGGCGACGTCTTGCACTCAATGAGATGCGATTGCGGTGAGCAATTAGACTTAGCAATGGAACGAATTGCTAAAGAAGGAAAAGGAATAATTGTTTATTCCAGGCAGGAAGGAAGGGGCATTGGACTTGTTAATAAGCTGAAGGCATACAATCTTCAAGACGATGGACTGGATACAGTAGAGGCGAATGTTGCTTTAGGTTTCAGTGCTGAGTTGAGAAATTATAAGAATGCTGCTAAGATACTGAAAAACTTAGGCGTTACAAAAATTGAACTAATGACAAATAATCCTTCTAAGATTGAAGATTTAAGTAAAGAAGGCTTTGATGTGACTAAAACGAAGCATTTACCTGAACCAAATAAGGAAAATATAGAATATCTAAAAACCAAAGCTGAAAAAATGAGACATCAGTTTACAATAGACTAGCGTACAAAATTTTTCTTAACACTTTTATTTTCAGGCATACCTGCTATAGTCATAACCCACAAAACAAAAACTCCCATTATCAAAGCGTATTGNCCTGTGTGCCACCAAAAATAATGGAATTTATCCCATGTACTAAAATCATAAATGTTTATCAAATAATATCCTGAGAGAATTCTTATTAGATTTTCAACAAAAATGAAAATAGCTGCATAAATTGCCCACTTAGCCCTAACCATGGGTTTAACTCCTCTAAAACAAAGAACTAAAAGACTCAAGAAAACAGTCTCATGTAATCCGCTACATTCAGCAACTATTTCCATATCAATTATGTCTGCATAGGCTAAAATTGTCGAGTTTTCACCTCTTATGTAAACTTCAATTCCAAGAGAGCTCTGAATNACATAAAGAACCCAAGTCAGAAATTGTTGATATAGTAATAGTGAGTTTTCGCCTCTNGTCAGATGCTGAAACAATAGATCTATGGGTAAAACGAAAAGCATCACTAGGAGAAAGTTGAAAGCAACACCGACCAAAACTTTTTCAGATTTCTTTTTAGCATNGAANGATTCACAAAGATATTTCTCTGCATTNTCAAGGTAGAAACCAAAGTTGTCTGCATATCTTTCAAAGAGATAATTTGGCTCNACTGAAATTGGACCTCTAACAAAAAGTAAAANCAAAAATAATGTAGAAATTAACAAAGAAAGAATTCCTGTTGTTTTNTCNTCCGAACTAAATCCAAAGAAAACTAAAAAAATTGAAGCTAATAGGATAACACCTCTGAGAATATCATCTCGCGATAGAGGCTCCAGCTTTACACTTTCGTTATCTACCACAGACATCTAAAGCTAAACGTAGATAAAACCTTTACATCAATCATCTAAAAAATTTTTAGCTTTAACTAATACTTCCTTAGCGTTTGAATATGTTAATTGATCCAGTGCAGAGCTAAAATTTAACCATTTGTAATTTTGATGCTCGGAACTTAGTTTAACATTCTTTGTAAGTGATTTAGCGAGAAAAAAAGAAACTTCTTTCGGAATTACTTTTGAACCTTTGTGAATATTGTAACATATTTTCTCTTTAAAACCGTTTACTAATTGAAACTCGTTAATTCCAGTTTCTTCTTCTAATTCTCTCGTTGCAGTTTCCAGTTCTGTTTCATTACCTTCGATATGGCCCTTCGGAAAATCCCAATGGCCCTTTTCACCTAACTTAACTGAATGCTGAATCAATAAAAAATCTTCAGAATGAAATAAAACAATCCCACAAGATTTCTCCATATTTACAGTCAACAGTATACTATAACAAACTTATCTGTTAATGATAGATGTTTAATCTTTTCTTGTTCTTGACAAAGCAGTTGCAACCATTCCCAATGCAAAGATTGTGAAAATTGGATCAAATCCTGGCAAGAAAACACCGCGTATCCACAATGTTGCAGTAACTGATCTTGCTTCAGTTTCACCTTGTAAAGTTGTTGCGACTTGTAAAATAACTGTATGGTATTCGTTACTCCATCCGACTACGGTACCTCTAGGCGTAGCAACTGTAAGCTGAACAGGTTGCTCACCCGATGCATCAATTTGGTATTGAGCTGCAGCTAACGCAACTGTGAATCCTGCATCTTCCAGATCTTTCGCATTAATCACTTCAACTGCAATGGTATCTTGGTAATTACCATTATTAACTGCTATAAAATTCAAAACAAATTCTTTACCTGGACCTATCTTTTGGAAAGGCTGTGATGCTTGAACAGATAGTCGAGCATATTGTTGAACAATAACTGCGAAACCTGCATTCTTGTTAACTTGATTCAACTGCGTATTAGTTTCTCTACCAGAAGCGAGAGCATTAACTTGAACCGTCTTGTATGATGAACGTGTTAAAGCTAAAGCACAAACTGGGACTGTAATACTTCCACCGGGCGCCAAAGTAACTGAAACTGCACCAGGAGATATTGTAACACCCCCACCTGAAAGTGATATATCAACATCAATAGTAGCTTGACCTTCATTAGAAATGACCATTTCAGTACATCCAATTCCGCTAGCTCCAGGTCTTACATCTAACTGAACTTGTCCATTAGTAAAACTTATAGAATATGCAACTGCTGCTTGAGCATCTGCTGGTGGTGTAAACATTACCAAAGATGTTCCTAACATAAGCATTGCGAGTAGTAGGGCTTTCGAAATTTTGGTCGCCATTATTTTTTCCTCCGAAGGGTGTATTGACTGACATACACAAGTTCACACTTTAACTCCCACATAAAAAGGCTTTCTTACAATAATAAAAGCTTAAAACGAATTTAAATGGTATAAAATTAATCTAATTTGGAGAGCAGCTCTGCACGATTAGGCTCAACTAAAATAGTTTGATCTGGAAATACAATTACTGGAATTCTGCGCATTCCATTATTAAGCTCAATAGCTTTCTTTGTCGCTTCTTCATCGTTTGAGATATCTATGTAATCATACTCAATATTTTTCTCTGCAAAAACTTGCTTTGCTAATACACAATCGCCGCATGTTGGTGTTCCGTACATTAAGATTTTATCCACTTTAATTCTCCGAATATGAATCAACATCAAGACATGAACATATTAAATTTCTGTCACCATGTGTATTATCAACTCTACCAACTGAAGGCCAAAACTTGTTTGTCTTTAACCATTGAACTGGATAAGCAGCTACTTCCCTAGAATACTCATGACTCCAATTATCAGATGATACTTCTAGAGATGTGTGAGGAGAACCTCGAAGAGGATTATCTTCGCTTGAAAATTCTCCAGACTTTACTTTATCTATTTCAGATTTTATTGAAGACATTGATTCACAGAATCTGTCTATTTCAGCTTTTGATTCAGATTCTGTGGGTTCTACCATTAGAGTATTGGCAACCGGCCAAGACATTGTTGGAGCATGGAAACCATAATCAATCAATCTTTTTGCAATGTCATCAATAGTTAATCCAGCTTCAGAAATCAAAGCACGAGTATCCAAGATACACTCATGTGCAATAAGACCCATTTTACCTTTGTATAATATTTTGTAATCATTTGACAACTTTTTGGCCATATAATTGGCATTTAGAATTGCTACCTCTGTGGCATATTTGAGTCCTTGAGAACCCATCATCGCGATGTATGCCCAAGAAATTGGTAAAATACTAGCACTTCCCCAGTGCGTTGCTGACACTGGACCAGTTTTACTTTTAGACTTGTAAGAATCTAGAGGATTTGAAGGTAAAAATTCCGCTAAATGTGATGCTACACCAATTGGACCCATTCCTGGCCCTCCTCCTCCATGTGGAATACAGAAGGTTTTGTGCAAATTAAGATGACAGACATCTGCTCCTATGTCTGCTGGTTTGCACAGGCCAACCATTGCGTTCATATTTGCACCATCCATGTAAACTTGGCCACCGTGTTTATGGACTAAAGAACATATCTCCTTAATTTCATCTTCAAAAACTCCGTGAGTTGAGGGATAAGTGACCATCGCAGCTGCCAATGACTGTGAATATTGATCAATTTTTGATTTGAAATCTGCTAAATCTATATTTCCCTCTTCATCGCAAGATATTCCCACTACTTTCATTCCAACCATTACTGCTGAGGCTGGATTCGTACCGTGAGCTGAGGTTGGAATTAAACAAATATTACGATGGGAATCTCTCTTATCTAGATGAAAATCTCGTATTGCAAGCATTCCTGCATATTCACCTTGACTGCCTGCATTTGGCTGAAGTGAAATTTTTGAAAATCCTGTAATATCACAGAGCCAATTCTCTAAATCTTTGAATAGTTCATAATATCCTCTTGCTTGATCTTCCGGAGCATACGGATGCAAGTTAGAAAATTCTGGCCAAGTCACAGCTTCCATTTCTGTGACTGAGTTTAATTTCATGGTGCATGAACCCAAAGGAATCATACTAAAATTTAAGGATAAATCCTTGTTCTCTAGCCTATGTATATATCTTAGCATCTCTGTTTCTGAATGATATGAATTGAAAACAGGGTGGGTGAGATACGAATCTGTACGTCTTAAATCTTCAGGGATGCTTTCAGTTGATGGTTCTATTTCTGAAGAGTTAAAAATATTCAATATAGCTTTTACATCTTCAAGTTGAACTGTCTCATCCAAAGAGATACCTACTGAATCGGAATATTTCCAAAAATTATAGCCATCTTTTAAAGCTAAATCTGAAATCTTTGTCGAGTCACATTTTACACGAATTGTGTCAAAGTAATTATCTGAGTATAATTCAAATCCACTATTTTTGAGACTTTCACCTATTACTCTGGTGAAGAAATTGATTCTACTTGCAATTTGCTTCAACTTATCTGGGCCATGATATATTGCATACATGGAAGACATGATAGCTAACAATACTTGCGCAGTACAAATATTGCTAGTAGCTCTATCTCTCCGAATATGTTGCTCCCTTGTCTGTAGAGCTAATCTCAAAGCAGGATTTCCGTGCGAATCCTTTGAAACTCCGATTAATCTTCCCGGAAGATTGCGTTTTAGTTTGTCCTTTGTAGAAATAAATGCAGCGTGGGGACCTCCATAACCCATTGGAACTCCAAATCTTTGAGAGTTTCCAATAACAATATCTGCACCCCAACTCCCTGGTGATTTTAGAAGACAAAGAGACATTAAGTCGGCTACAACAATCACCAAACTTCCATTGGTATGAACCTCCTCTACTAGTTTAGAATAATCTCTGATTGTTCCTGATCTACTGGGGTACTGAACCATCACAGCAAATAAATCGTCGTCAATTGAAAGTTCTGAATAGGAAGTTTCTTTGATTTTTATTTCTAGAGGCTCTGCTCGAGTCTTAACTACATTAACTGTTTGTTGGTTGATATCGTCAATGAGAGCTATCGTGGATCTCTTACCTCTCAAAGCGTTACATGCCATACTCATTGCTTCAGCGGCAGCTGTAGCCTCATCTAACAGAGAGGCATTTGCAATGTCCATACCAGTTAAATCTGAAATCATTGTTTGGAAATTCAATAATGCTTCCAACCGACCTTGAGCGATTTCGGCCTGATAAGGCGTGTATTGAGTATACCAGCCAGGGTTTTCAAGAATATTTCTTTTGATAACTCCAGGTGTGATAGTTCCGTAATAGCCATTACCAAGGTAACTCTTGAAAACCTTATTTTTGGACGCATAGGATTTCAGTATTTTAATTGCTTCTTGTTCACTGACACCATCACCTACTTTTAGATTTGAGTCAAAAGCTATAGAGTCTGGAATAACATTATTGATAAATTCCGACATTGAAGAAAATCCTAATTCACCTAGCATTGAAATAACATCATCGTCAGACGGACCTACGTGACGTTTGGTAAAAATGTCAGGGTGCTTAGCATAATCAGTCATAAAGGATGTATATCAATCTTGGATGGGCCATATGAGTGTTTCGCCCGAATTAGGCATCCGTTCCATTTATTTGCCCTTTCCTAACTAATGACTTCCATGGTAGTAAATGCCACTAGGCTTTTCACCGTGGACGAGGCAAATAGCCTTTTAGAATTAATCAATCCTATAATCATTGAATTGTCTGATTACTCTGTAAAACAGGAAATGCTTGAAGAGCAATTGGAAGAAATAATGGAAGAAGTAAAAGATGACTATCGGGCTGCACTAAGGCCAGGATGGGAAGAATTACAAATTGAACTTGAAAATAACATAAATATTGTAAATAACTTAACCATTGAATTAGGTAAACTAGGTGTAGAAATCGATGATCCGGCTCTTGGAATTGTAAATTTTCCATCACTGAGAGGCATAGAAACTGTTTTTCTTTCATATAGATTAGGAGAAAAATCAGTAAGACACTGGCACGAATTTGATGAGAATTATGAATCTAGAAGAATTCTTGAACAAGAATTGGATATTATTAAGCAATAAACTCTTTTGAACAGGCTCGAAATGTAAGAATATGCTTAAAGCAAAAGAAATAATTATTTTTTTACCTGGAGACGGTGAAAAAGAAGTTTTCAAGAATGTTGAATTTCAATCAAATCCCGAGGCTGGCTTACTAGCCATATTCAAAAACGACGGAAAGGAATCTCTTATGTTTTCCGGACTTAGTTTTAAAATTGAAATGGATGAAAAAGATGCAAAAGAATCCTACGACATGGCCCAAAAAGCGCACTTAATGTCAAAAGATCAGATGAAAATGATGTTAGAGCGAGAAACAGGCCCAACAGATAGATTTAGCTCATCGTTCGGATAATGTCACAAATAAAATTAGTCGTTTTCGACATGGATGGAACGATAATCGAGCCTAGATCTTCTTGGGCAATGATTCACGACCATTTTGGAACAGATAATAGTGAAATGCTTCAAATGTACATTGATCATAAAATTTCAGATAAAGAATTCGTAAAAGCTGATATCGCATTATGGAATAGTAAAAGTGATAGGCCTGTAAATGAGGAATACATTAACTCAATATTAGATAAAGCTAAACCAAGAAAGGGAGCTGAAGAATTAATTAGAAGTTTACACGAAGAAAATATCAAAACACTGATTCTATCAGGAGGGATACAATATTTAGCAGATAAATGGGCTAAAAAATGGAATATGGATGATGCTCTAGCAAATGATTTAATCGATGATAGTGAAGGAAATCTAACGGCTATAATCAAATCGAGTGGACATAACAAAGGACCTGTTATGGAAGGAATGATTGAAAAATATAATTTAAGCAAAAATGAAATAGCTGCAGTAGGAGATACTGTAGTTGACATTCCCACTTTTGAAAGGGCTGGATTATCTGTAGCTGTTAACACTGAAGACGAAAGAGTGATTTCCAAAGCAAACTATCATCTTAAAGGAGACCTCTCCGAATTAACAAAATTAATTCTTAATTGGTAAAAAGCTATAAAAATATCTAGACATAGTAATATCATGAAGCTTCAGCAAAAATTAACATTTTTAGTAGTATTTTCTATTTCAATTTTTCTCATAAATAATGCTGAAGCAAGCGAAGAAAATGTAAGCATTTCATCTATTAGTTACACTAATGATTTGGAGAATGGAGAACTGATTACGCTAGTATCAAACGGAAAAGAAAATGGCACTCTACATAAATACAAACTTTTTGACGACGACGATGATGATTGTGACTTTCAAAATTGTATCCCTGAAAATTGGTATACAACTAACTTCGATGACTCTGAATGGGGAATGAACGCAACCCCCTTTGGAAATGAAGAAATTGGTGGAGTAACTCCTAACACCATCTGGCAAAGCGAAGGTGGAAAAGAAGATTATTTAATTGTCAGACACTATTTTAATTATGAAAAACCAGAAGAAGTGCTTAGCTCCACATTTAAGATAGCACACAACAACTACTACATCGCCTATCTAAATGGTAATCTAATCCGCGACTGCTCTTGGTATCAAAATCATGATGGGTGTTATGAGGACGACCCCGATTACTGGAACAACATACTGACATACGACGGAAGTCAATCATCTGGACCAAACCCTGATTGGCTTGTAGAAGGTGAGAATGTACTTGCCATTCTTGCAATTGATATAACATGGGGTGGAGACACAGAACAATGGTTAGATTTTGAACTTGCAATAAATGTTCCTTCTTGGAAAGATGTACCTGTTGTGTTAGGTGATGATTTGGCACTTCGTATAGAATATAGAAATCATGGCGAAAATAACGCAAGTAACCTAAATGTTAGTATAGAAATTGATAATTTGAATTATGTTAATCAAACTATTTCAATTGAAAGTAATCAAACATATGAATGGATAGTAGAATGGACGCCTACAAAATTAGGAATTATCAATGTAACTGCTTACGTGGGAGATCAGAGTTTAACAAGAACAATTCATATCGGATTTTACGCATACAGTTTAGATTTTAATGATAGACACAAAACCACAGGCATTAATGAGAACATCCAGTATTATTTTAACATCACAAATCTTGGTGATGTTGATGATAATTTTACATTTGGATTAAATAATATTCCTAGTGATTGGAACTATGATTTTATTCCTAATGTTGCAAACTTAAGCCCTGATGAAACTGCTGAAATAATATTGAATATCACTGTTTCTGACAATGCACAGGCTGGAAATTATTCTATTTTTCCAATAGTTTGGTCTCAATATTATTCTCAAACAATAGAAACCCTCGTTCATTCTGGAGTAACAAATTCAACTCAATATTCATACCAGATATGGAACAACAGTGAATTTCCAAATGATTTTTACGAAATTAGTTATAATGATTCTGGATGGGACATTGGTTCTGCCCCATTTGGAAATGAAGAATTGAGAGGAATTGCACCAAACACTCTTTGGAAAACTGACGACCAAAATTACACGCACATAAGCACACGTCACTGGTTTGATTATGATGGAAATTTAGATTTCAGTGAATTAAGAGTAAAAATAGCTCACGATGATTATTTCCGTGTTTATCTAAATGATAACCTGATACGCGATTGTTTTAGTGGATGGGGATGTGGAGGTAATGGAAATTATTGGGAAGAAGAAATTAACATAAACAAATCTTGGCTAAATGAAGGTCAAAACTTATTAGCTGTTGCAGCCAGAGATAATACCCAAGGTTGGGGAGGAGGAGGCGGTGGTGATGGTCGACAATGGCTTGATCAAGAATTAGAACTTGCTAACTTAAGATCAAAACTTTGGGATTTTCAAGAAATCTATGAAAAATTAACTTTAACTGTCAACGAAACATATGAGTATGAAATATTGACACCTATAGTAACAAAAGAATTAGCTGATACAGAGCCGTATGAGTTTACAATTTGGATACTCAATAGGGGAAATGTTGAAGATACTTACAACATCTCGATTAATTTGAATGATACTGATAATTTTAACATTGTAAGTTTTAACGAACAAATAAAAATTCCTTACGGAGCTGATGGAAATATTGAACTTGTTATTTCTTTAAATGAAAATATAAATGAATTTGACTTGGCTGAATTCAACATAACAATTACTTCTCTAAATTCAACAGACAGCAACATCAAACAAACAACAGTATTTGCAAAAATGTATGTCCCTCCAGACCTTGTGGCACCTGCAACCTATGCTGTAAGCCCCCAATTAGTGAACTCAACCTCATTTGAAGTTCAGTGGTTCGTACAAGAATGGTACAAAAATAATTTGGAATCTGGCAATGATACAAAATATATAATCATTCAATTCTCTCATGATAACGGAACAAATGGTGAGTTATGGAGTGAATGGGGAATTTGGGGTAATTTTTCTAGCGAAGAGGGAAAAACCACATTTAATGGTGCAAAAAATAATTATCAATATAGATTTAGATCAATAGGAGGAGATGATGACGGTAAAATTGAGGATAAAGAAGATAAAGTCGATAATATCACCTTTGTCGATCTCGAATCACCAACTATTTTCTTTACTAACATAGCCTCGTCTCTTTCAGAAAGTACGAGCATTGAAGATAATGCCACAAATATAAAAACGATAGAATTTTCTTGGGATGCTGAAGACAATAATGAAATAATTACAGGCTTTGATTTTTATTATAAAATAAATAATGGCCAATGGATAATTAAAGACGAAGATTTCACTCAAAAAACTCTTGCATTTTATGCTGAAAATGATGGATTATATGAATTTAAAATTGTAGGAGAGGATTTGGCTGGGAATATAGGGTTTGACACAAGTAATTCCATTCTAGTTGACACTATTGGACCTAACGTTACAATAACAGAAATTCCAGGTTTAACAGATCTGGAAAATATTGTTATAAACATGGATAATCTAGATGATATTGCAAATTTTACAATACTTTATAAATTAAATAAGGAAGGTGAAAGTAATGCCAATTTAGATTGGCAAGAATATGGAGAGTATCTACCACAATCATTGCCGTTAGAAATACCTGTTCTTAATCAATATGAATATCAGTTCAAAATTTTAGCATATGATACTGTGGGCAATAAAGGGGAAGATATTGCCTTCACTTTGATAGATAGAGATAAGCCAACAAAAATAAGAAACTTACAGATTGCACAAGGGAAAACTGTGGTTAATTCAACGACAGATGTTCTTATCTCATTTATGTCCTCTCAATCTCAAGACTTAATAGAATATCGGATTTATAGATCTGAATCTGTAAACGAAACTGGTGAACTTATCAGTAGTATTGCTTATGGTGAGCAATATTTGTCTTACAAAGATTCAAATATATTAATGAACAAAATATATCACTATTCTATTGTGGCTGTAGATAGAATGAATTTTGAGTCAGAGCCAGAAAAAGCTTTCCTAGATTTAACTGTTGAAGAAAAAATAGTAGTTAAAGAGAGCGATGATGAATCAAATTTAGGTACAATCCTAATAGGACTTGGAATTATTGGTGGAACTGCAGCAGTTATAGCATATGTTAGTCGTAAATCTACTGAAGAAATCGTTCAAGTAATTGCAGATTTACCTGAAGAAATGGGTAAAGAAAAATTCAGTGAAATGGATGGGGAACTACTGTGCAACGCTTGTGGGGCTATGTTTGATACTACAGAAACTAGCTGCCCTTCATGTGGTACGTTAAAGGAGTAAAAATGAAAAATATAACCGTTGAAAAAGAAGGTAAAATCGGAATAGTCACTGTTAATCGCCCTAAGGAGCTTAACAGTATGAATTCAGAGACTCGAAGAGAGCTTGCTACTGCTTTTGAGGAATTAGATTTGGATGAAGAAGTGAATGTATCTATACTGACCGGATCTCCTGGTAAAGCATTTATTGCTGGGGCTGACATAAAAGAATTTTCAAAAATGGACATTAAGGATCGAAAAGCTATGAAAGAAGATTGGAGAGTTACCGATGTTATAGCTAATTCATGCAAACCTGTGATCGCCATGATTAATGGATTTTGTTTAGGTGGTGGACTAGAGATTGCAATGGCTTGTGATTTGAGAACTGCTAGTAAAAAATCTAAACTTGGACAACCTGAGATAAATATTGGAATTATACCTGGAGCTGGAGGAACACAAAGGCTGACTAGGCTAATTGGGGAAAGCAGATCAATGGAATTAATCCTAACTGGAAACATGATAAATGCTGAAGAAGCTGAAAACTGGGGATTAGTAAATTTGGTAGCTGAGGACGAAGATTTAAGAGATAAGACTATGGATTTAGCAAAACAGATTGCTGAAAAATCTACATTTGCAGTTGAAAGAGCGAAAAAAAGTGTTAAATTAGCTTCAAGTTTACCAATGAAGAAAGGATTAAAGAAAGAACAAGAACTATTTGTTGAATGTTTCAAATCTAATGATGGTAAAGAAGGAATTCAAGCATTTATTGAAAAAAGGAAACCTAAGTTTAAAGGAAATTGAGATTAAAGCAAAAAGTTGATTATATTACTTCAAAATTGGAGAAACTTTATCCTAATCCAGAGATACCGCTAAATCACGAAAATACATTTACTTTTCTAGTAGCAGTTATGCTAAGTGCACAAAGTACTGATAAAAAGGTAAACGAAATTACTCCAAAATTATTTTCGAAAGCGAATACTCCTGAAAAAATGCAGAAGTTGGACGTACTGGAAATACAAAATTGTATTCGAGAAATTGGTTTGGCACCTACAAAAGCAAAAAACATCAAAAGAACATCGGAAATACTAGTAGAAAGACACGATGGTAAAGTGCCCAATACATTTGATGATTTGGAAGAACTACCAGGAGTAGGTCACAAAACTGCTTCCGTAATTATGTCCCAAGCTTTTGGAAAACCTGCTTTTCCTGTTGATACTCACATACACAGACTTGCATATAGGTGGAAACTCTCTAACGGAAAAAACGTAGATATTACTGAAAAAGACCTAAAAAGAAAATTTGACAAAGACTTGTGGAACAAACTGCATTTACAAATGATTTTTTACGGAAGAGAATTTTGCCAAGCAAGAAAAAAGAAATGCAATTGTGAAATATGTGAAACTGTATCAGGTAGATAGCTATATTGCTAGGTTTGCATTAGGTATGATATGAGTAAATGGGACCAACGTTTTTTAGAATTAGCAAAACAAATTTCTACGTGGAGTAAAGACCCTTCAACCCAAGTAGGATGTGTAGTTGTTGGTCCTGATAGAGAAATAAGAAGTACTGGGTTTAATGGCCTTCCTCGTGGAATTGAAGATACAAGTGAGAGGTTGAACAATCGAGAAATAAAGTATCCTATGATTTGTCACGCTGAAGAAAATGCAATAATGCACGCTGCAAGAACTGGAATTTCACTAAAGAATTGTGTAGCATATGTAACCTGGCCTCCGTGTACTAGGTGCGCAAGATCTCTGATTCAAGCTGGTGTTTCTGAAATTGTCTATCCTAAAGAAGTTGAAATACCTGAAAGATGGGAAGCCGATTTTGATATGTCATTAAACATGTTTAAGGAATCTAAAACTCTTGTGAGAAAAGAATAGATTATTCTTCTGACTCTTCTTTACCTAGCAGTTCTTTAATTTGTTTTAAATGTTCAACACCAGTATCAGATTGTATATTCTCTGTAATCATATCTCTGACTTTTGATGGCGATGAAACCCCGAAAAGGCAATCATGTGGATTGTGCCTAACACTCCTAGACGAATTACGAGCTGCACCACCTATTCCCAAGCTCATACCTTTAACTTCTGTACCTGTACCGCCTGCAACCATTGATTCGTCAGAGCCGGTACCCAAGCCGGAACCTGTTAATGGTAAAACTGTCCCAAAACCAAAGATGGTCCCAAAAATTCCTTGCTCCATTTTTATATCTTCAATGTGATTATAACGCACCTGACGTTCACTACGGTTCATCAAAAAACTACTTTGAAGAACTATTCTATTATCTGTTAGATAATACGTAAAAGATCTTCTGTAAAAATCTACTGAAAAAAGACCAACAAGCCCTACCACTGCAGTCAGACTAGGGATGAACCACCGTCCAAAGGACATTGTGTCTGCCATATCACTGTAAGCATGATAAGCCATCACAATTATACCAAAAAGAGCAACTCCCGAATATAGACGAAATATACCCTGTCCTCCAGAATCTAAAAAGAAGTAACGTGCAATAAATCCAACTAAAAACAATCCAAAAGACCAAATTATGGCTCCTGCTAAAACTTCACTATCTTGGACTAATGCTTCAATACTATCGTAGAACGGGAAATCTGAGAACTTATCTGAATTAAAAAAATCGTAAATTACATAAGACCAAATCAACAGAAGAAAAAATGTTAAGTAAAGATGAAAAAATGAAAACATATGAGGCTTGAGTTGCATTTTTAACTCTTCACCTCTGAGTAAAGTAATTCCTGACATAAGAGTCTAAGTCAAGGGGAGTTAAAATATTTTTATACTGTGTCATTAGTAATTGTGCACTGTTTGAAGGGGTTGGTTATATGCCGATAAGGAAAAAAATAGTCAAAAAGAAGAGAAAAAACGAAGCTAAGGAGGCTTTAGCAAAAGCTAGTGGAGGAGAAGAATTGGAGATTGCCGCTAAAATCTTGGGAGAACTCAGAGAGAGAAACAAAAGAAAAAAAATATTAGAAAAAAAAGGTTAATCTGATTCTTCAGCAAGAATTACAACATAAAGTCCTAAAATCACAACTAAACCGCCTAAAACTACACCAAAACTTGGAACTTCCTGGAAAAATAACCAAGCCAATAGTCCTGAACCTATTGGCTCTGCTAATAGAGATATGGAGACTATGTAAGCTGGCAAATATCCTATCGCCCAATTTTGCATAGTGTGTCCTAAAAGTGTAGGTATCAAAGCCATTAACAAGAATAAGCGTATTTCTGAGATTGGTAAATTTTCATAATTCAAATTCTGGATCAATACTACTGTAAACATTGAAATAAAACTAAACAAATAAACAACAAATGCGTAAGTTGGCAAACTAATAGTTCTTCGCAATTTCCTACCGCTTAAATAATATAAACCAGCTAGAACGCCTGCAACAAATGCATAAAAATTTCCTTTAAAATTACCTGGATTGTCGATTAAATCCCCTCCAAACAGAACTAAAATTCCACCTAAAGCAATAGTAGTGCCGATTATGGCTTTTTTAGACAATGTTTCTCCAAAAAATATTTTGCCCAATATTGCAACGTATACTACATGACAAGTAGCTAACAGTACAGAAGCTGCAACTGATGTTTCTTTGACTGAAGTTATAAAGAAACTAAAATGTGCACCTAGCAAAATTCCTGTTAGAGCCATCTCTAAAAGTGTGGAATTCGATTGTGAAGAAATCTCCGCCCCTCTGTCCTTAAAAATGAAAGGCAAAAAAGCTAGAGTAGCGAAAGCTTGTCGGTAGGTGCCTATTACAAGAGGCTCACTGTTGCTGTACCTAATCAATATTGCAGAAGTTGAAATAGCAAACATTCCAACTAAAAGTGCCAAATAAGGCAATCTGAGATTTTCTTTGAACTCCAAATTGATTAATGACACAAGAGGGTATGAATCAAAGGCTTAATGATTCTATCTCACCAAATTTATTGGCTTTGTAAGATGCCTTCGTGAGGATGCGGGAGGTTCAAACCAACCTAAATCTAATTCCGGAGATTTAGGTATCATGGGAGGACGATCATATTTTTTTCCACAATCATTGCATCTATATTTTGAGTTTTTACCAGAAGAATGAGTTCTCTTACCACATGAGCATGTTGGATTTGGGGGTTTAGTAAAACGAGGAACTAAACTTAAAATTTCAAATTTTTCAATATTGATGGTGTCTCCACTAACGCTACCACAGATAGTAACCTCATCTCCAATTTCTAATTTATCTACAATATTCCTTAGACTTTTTAACGGCTCGAAAATAGCGCAATTTACTTCATTATCTTGTGCATCTTTTACCTTAATGAAACGATGACCACCTTTGATTATTTTAACCTTCGATGAAATGCTAACATCTGTCCAAATAGATGTATAATCAACTAGATCTAATGATTCTGAGAAGTTAAAATGATCGTCGGTTGCTTGATTAGTCTGATATAATAACCATCTTACGGGTTTTTCAGGACCTAAATGATGAAAATTATCAATTAAAGTATTGCGGTCTGTACCTCTAAATCCCCAAAGCACAGGGCATGGTGAATTAGGGACCATAGCAATTTTTCCATCTAAATCACTACACGAAAAAACTCCTTTGAGTTGAGAAACTCTGGAGACTGAATCTGAAGAAATATTACGAGAACTTCCCCACAACTTTTTATCTCTGTAGCCTATTAATTCCCATGTACTTTTCAACTCCTTCGAGTTGTATGAATTACTAGACCACGAAAGTGCGCATGCTGCCCCAACTAGACCTCTTGAGCCTCTTAAACCGAAAGTAAGACAGTCTGATAATATTAGGTCAACATCTTTTTGAGAAACTAAACCTCTAACTCCTTGCCAATACAGTCCCTCGGGTAGATAGCTGTCAGATATGACAATACCGGGTTGTGAATCTTTTTTCGAGTTTTTCTCGACTATCTTAGAAACTTTAGCTAGTATAGATTCTTTATTGAAGGATAGTTCTTTGTAATTAGAAAACATAAAAATATCCTTATTTCCAATCTCTCCTATTTTTTCCTTAGAACCAATTCCTTTACCAAAGACAAGTGATAAAGCGCCATTACCTCTTGTCTTCCAAGGAACATTCGGGTTTAACCTTACAAGTCTGGGAAAGTCAACCAAGTCTAACTCTGACAATTCAGAAATAATCTCTGTAATTAACCATGTAGTGCAACCTCCACCTAAAGAATCTGTATCGTCTATTCCTATGTGCAACATAATTATTCGAAAAGAAAAACCTCTTTAGCCCAGGAGGGCTGAACGTTTGTATTAGATAGATAAGCTAAATACATGTCTAAATTAGAAGAGGTCCCCGCAGGAATGTATGGATAATCACCGTTCAAACTATATATTAGGATAGTTGTTTGATTTCTCTTAATTAAATTATGTAAAAGATCGACTATATCTATAGTAAAATCACTATGATTTGCTTCAATCCTATCTGACCAATCTACCCCAATGGCTATGTCATCTGCAAAATTAAGTGCATCATCTAGTTCGTTAAAGCCTTGTAAATTTCTCAACGGCAAAA
Source organism: Methanobacteriota archaeon (assembly GCA_002724775.1). Classification (GTDB taxonomy): domain Archaea; phylum Thermoplasmatota; class Poseidoniia; order MGIII; family CG-Epi1; genus CG-Epi1. The sequence continues at coordinate 9,010 of PBPR01000054.1, read as the reverse complement.
CAACTTTACCTCTATCTGATAATATTAAATCTATAATGTCTTCACCCCAAATGAGACCTGAATCCACAAAAATCTCATTTTCAGGATTGGATGGAAGTGTGTAAATGGATGGGCGATTTTTAATTATACCGCCCATATCCCAAAACAATTGCTTTTTCGCTGATTCGGAATATTCAAATTTAACATTTTTATCTTCAAAGCTAAACTTACCTTTGTTCCAAATTGGCTTCACTTTTTTCCCATTGAAGTAAGCTTCAGCTTGTTGAGTCATGTCTAATCAGTTAAACCTATAGATTTAGACTTTACTAAAGGTCTAAAATTACTCTCAGACGAGAGGGGGGACCTTCTTCTACTAATAATTGATGATAAGATACGGCTTTTATTTCAACACCATATCCATGTTTGGATTGATCGTAAATATCACCTTTCAAAATACCTTTCAGTAAAAAAATTTCTCCCTTGGATATTTCTATCTTTGCAAAACCTGAAATAAATAAATCTGTATCAAATAATACTACTAAATATGAGATAAAGTGAACCAATAAAGAATCAAGATTATCTGATTCTATACTTACATCATTTGAAATTAACTCTTTTGGTAAATTTCCACCGGTAATTATCTCAGAAAATCCAAGCGCAGCCTCTTCAAAAGCCCTGGAAATCGTCGAGGTTTCTACTTCAATTCCAATGTCTGCAGTATGTTCAAAGTTTTTTCTCAATACATTCCAAAAGAGATTGCTAATAAAATGGTAGCGGGGGATGGATTTGAACCATCGATCTCCGGGTTATGAGCCCGACGGGATTTCCTAGCTACCCCACCCCGCTACGTAATACTAGAATAATCAGGCTCCGGAGATACCTCTAAAATGGGCTTGATATAAAATCTTGTTAAAAAAAATATCTACTCTTTGCGTTTGAAGAACAATGAAATAAGTGACAGTAAAGATATTGTTAGTAATGAACTTGGTCCAAAAAGTAAAGAATCATCAGAGCCAGTACTATCTGAATCTGACGAACTTTTTTCAGCGATTGTTAAGGGTAATGTTAGTGTATTATCTGCTCTTTTACTATTTGATTCATCAGTTTGTTGTTTGAAATCAACGTATACCTTGAGTGTTTTCAATCCTTCAGAAGGAGTCTCCCAGTTAAGAATCACTGGCGCTGAACCAAAGCCACTAATTCCCTGCTCGACAACAAATTCATCAACAATTCTTGAACCTTCATACAGAGTTACACCAAAACTACCTGTGCTTTTTCCTCCATTATTATTAACTGTCAACTGAATTGTAATTGGCATACCGTCTTGAAGATCATCGGGTTGTAATATGGAAATGGGTTTATTGTTTATCAATACTTCATCTATGCTAACTGACAGGTCTGAAATTTTTTCCACAGGAACATCAACTATAATTTTTGAACTGGCTGTAGCTGAGCCATCTCCTGGAGATATTGAATCTGCAGTCATCAAAAATGTTACTTCTTCACCCAGACTATCTTCAAAATTTACTGGCCGAACTACAATATCTACTGCTAGTGATTGTGATTTATCTATGGTAACTGCGGAAATATCATTACCTTGAACTTCAGCCCTTATTGTCCAATCACTTCTAGATGTTGTAACTCCTAAATCAAATGTGTCTTTGTCACTTCCTGTATTTCTCAAATTAATTTTGAACTTATAGTATCCATCAATATCTAATTCCTCAGGATCAATATTAATTGATTCAGGGACTGAAAGAAAGGCTACACCATATGTTCTCACTGTAGTCTCTAAATTAACATTCTCAAAAATATTTTCATTTCCTGAAGAAGTTATTGTAATTGTGACTCTTTCAGATGAACCTCCCTTAGCTGAAACCGGAGCTTCTACTCTAACTTGGACATATGATGATTGTCCCATTTGAAGATCTATTGATGAATCCGATTGAAGACTAATCTCCCAACCTGAGGGGACATCTGAATCATCGATAGTTATAGAAAAAATATCTCTAGTATTTCCTGTATTTAGTACTCTNAAAGAGTAATCCGTTTTTCCGCCTTTAGGTAATTGACCATTAGGGCTGCTGGTCTCGTCAAATTGAACCTCTAAGCCATACTGATCAACCTCTAAATAATATGACATTGAAGAAGTCCAAGTATTACCAAAATTATCTTTAACTGAGAACTTGATAACATAGTTGCCACTAGTTATTCCGTTGTCCTCTTGGTACCACCATTTACCTTGAATATATTTTGCATAAGTATGCTTATCCTTTAACTGGATTGTGTCCTTAAATTTTCCTCCACCGCTGAGACCCTCTATACTAATCTCTACTGATGATGTATCGAAGTTATCTGCACCCAGTGCATTAGTAACATTAACTTTGATAAAAAGAGAATCTCCATCTATTTCTTCTACTCTATCGTTATCAAAATAATACTCATCATTCTCAATATTAACGTGCTTGAAATCAATTATGAAGGACGAAAGAAAATCTGAGTGGGCGCCTTTAACCCACACTGTTCTATTCTCAGTATCAGGAGCCCAAGTAACACTTGTTTCTAGCTTAAGCCCAAGTGTGGTATAAGCCGGTACTCCATCCGGAAATAAACTTTTATCTAAACTTGANCTTTCTAAATCCAAAGTATAATTTTCAGATAAAAATGTTCCAAAACCTGCAGATTTACTTACTTCATCAATTGANAAATTATTGAATCCTTCTTGAGTGCGTATGTATAACGTTGTTTTGAAGCTGATTTCTTGGACATTAGTTGATTCTACCCAAAAACTATAGCTGTATGAATCTCCNAATTCTAAAGGACCACCCATATTTGTCTCCCATGAAACTAAAGGAAAGAAAGTATTAGCTTGGTTAGGGTCATCACGACACTTCCAATACTTGGGTGTAGCTTCAGAGGGCTCGTCTATAGACAAATCATAAACGTCGCCAATTCCTGATTTTGCTAAATAGAATTCTGTGTTTCCATATTCCTCAGCATCGGAAGNGAGTGAAATCAGTAAAATCGAAAAACACACCAAAAAAAGTGTATAGGTTAGACCTCGCATGGGACTAATTCAAATTTTGACATTATTAAGGTTTGGCCTGATGCAACTAGTCAAAAAGGTTGATGCCTCCCCCACTAGAGACAATTTCTGAATTCTCAGAAATAAGTTGACCTCGTCTGAANACTTTGTGAGGGAAAATTGCTTCCCAATCTTCAAATGGGGACCAATTAGCTCTTGAATGAAGTTTATCAACNTCAATCTTTTCTGATTTATTCAAATTAACAAACATAAAATCTGCNGGCTGACCTTTTTCTATTCTTCCTCGACTAAGTCCAAGCCGATCTGCAGGGGCTTCTGCCATGCTATTCACTAATCTGCTCAAATCTAATCTTTTCTCTACAACTTCTTGCAGCATCAATGGAACCATTGTCTCTACACCTGGCATCCCTGACGGAGGTGCTGATGACTTTTTTTCTTCTATTGTATGTGGCGCATGATCACTAGCCAATATGGGAATTNTTCCCTTTCTGTATGCATCATAAAGANTTTTATTATCCGAAATGGTTCGTAAAGGCGGATCNACNTTACAATCTAAAGAACTACAATTATCCAAATTTAGTAAAAGATGGTGTGGACAGACCTCTGTTGAAGAATGAGATGGAAGATTTCTTANCCCATTAGAAGTAGATAAATGTGCCACGTGCAAATACTTCGAAGGAGGCATTTCTGAAAGGCATTTTTCTTCAGCAANTAGACGATTCTCTGTATGATCTGATAGTTTCTCTAGAGGATTATNGTGCATGTAATCTGGATGCTCGCAGTGAACAACTAACGGTTTCTTAGTTTTATCCAATACTTCTTGTGCTAATCTGAAATAATCCTTTGATGATANNCCATATGGATACAATTTCCAAAACGCAGCCGGAACTGTTTCGAACCAATCTTGTTNTGTTAAATTCTCCTCTACGTTAATACCTATTCCAAAATCTACTACTGATTTCTCTTTGGCTATTCTTTCCTTTTCCTTAAATTGTGAGTAATCAGATGTAAAGGGATTCGTATTAGGCATGTCTACTACTGCTGTAACGCCGCCACAAGCTGCAGACTCTGAACCTGTTTTCCAATCTTCTTTGTGGGTGTAACCTGGATCTCTGAAATGAACGTGCATGTCCATAGCTGCAGGTAAAATCAAACCATCAACCTTCTCTCTATTTGGACTTAAATTAGTTTTCTTAACTGAAGAAATGTAACCCTCCTCTACTTCAATAGAAACATCAACTAGCCCTTGATTTGAAATCCACGCTCTGCCCTCGAAAACTGACATTATTCCTTTTCCCTGTTCGACAAATGAAAGGTTGACGTATAAACATCTTCTGTTCTGCTCTTTACTGCCAAAATAAGCTTACTATCCTCAAAAGTTGAATTCTCTAAGGTCGTTATCGTTAATGTTAAATTTGCATAATCGCCTGATGATAAATTTAAAAATGTAATATTATTTTCATAGTCTAGAAATACATATTTTTGAAAAGAATTGGAAGTAGAATTTATATTTGTTGAATCTGAACTTATGTTTACAAAGTCTACAACAAGAGATACTGAAATATTTTCTAATGGATTGATACTGACAGAAAGGTTTTCCCAACCCTCTTCAGCCCCATTATTCCAAATTTTTATGGAAGTTGTATTTGTTTCGCCTGCATACTGAAAGAATTCATTTTCGTCTGAATCTATNTTCAAAGAAAATGGCGAGTCTACTGTGAAAATAGGAGATGGCGTAAAAGTTGTTAGTAACAATAACCCTGTAATTAGTCCAACTATTGTTCTAGATTTACCCAGATTAGATATCTCTTCTGAAGGTGGAGGNTGATAAGTTCCTAAAAAATAAATAAGGAGAGCATAAATCGCCCATCCCATATANGGCGGACCGAAACCCGGAATCCCATAAAATGTCATTAATATGAGGGAAATTATAACTGCAAAAGANAAAATNTTTGCTTTTGGNCCAAGAAGTGAACGTGCTATATGTCCTCCATCAAGCTGNCCTGCAGGCAATAAATTTAGTGCTGTNACAAAAAAACCAGTCCANCCTGCAAGAACNACTGGATGTGACAGATAATCTCCGGAGGAAGGATTCAAACTCTCAGAAATAGAAAAAAGTAACTCNAAGAAAAAAGATGAACCAAGAAACAGAGAATCTCCAGAATCTACTGGCACTGTTACTGCGTATAATTCAGTTAACCAGAATCCAAGAAGCGTTACGGGAATTGCTACTAAGAGACCGGCAATTGGTCCACTAGCTCCTACNTCCAAAAGAGCTTTTCGATTNGGAATCGGCTCTCTTATNGAAATNAAGGCNCCCATTGTTCCAAAAGGGAATATCATNGGAGGCATTGGAAGAAAAAAGGGTAGAGACGCATCTAGATTATGCTTCTTTGCATAATAATAATGCCCCATTTCATGTGCACCAAGGATTAGCATCAAGGGTAAAGAAAATGTCAAAAAGCCCATGAAAAAAATTTGTGGGCTTGCTAATATTCTAAGCCACCACCAACTCATATCAAGTATTGAGGAGTCTGCATATGAAGCCCACCACATTGAGCCGGCCCATGTTGTAGTGAAAAATGTGGCTAACAGTAAATACAGATTAATTTTACCTTCGTAATAATCAAATGAGGGCTGTGGTAAAATCACAAGAATTAATTCATTTCCGGTTCTTCTCAACATAGGAAAAAGACGNCCCGCCCCAAATGTTGTTGCAACCTTGAGNGCTAAACGTAATTCTTCAAATTTTTCTTCTAAGTTTTCTGGCTCTTTTACNAAAAATAAATGGGCATTTCCATCCCATTTACTTTCTTCAACTTTCCAATTTAGACCTTCGATAAACTTACGGATTGATTTAGACATCTAAAGTCCTAGCTCCCTCTTAGTAATTTTTGAAGCTTCATCTGATAAACTTGCNGGTGCGTATATTCTACATCTCCAATGATCAAATTGAGCTTCATACAAACTTTTTGTTATGGTTGACATATTGCTTGCGTAATCTAAGGAACCATCTTCTTTAAGAATTTTAACTTTCATATCNGGCACAACCTTCAGAGGCGGCAAATCCATGAAAACCTTTGATGGATCTATTCCTAATTTAGAAGAAATTGAAATTTCTAAATCTTCAATATCCGATTTAGTGATACCTTTGTTTTCAGTTTCATCTTTAGTTATACTAACTACACGCTTTGTTATCTTACGGTTTTCGAAATCATTAACTAAACTTTTCGAAATACCTCCTGCAGAATCTAATTCAGACAAAAATTTATGGTCCGTGTAAGAAACAAAGGATTCGTAAGAGAAATAACCTCTCAGAATTGCTGCCTTTGTAGCTCTTGCCAACATTAATTCCGCACCTCTAGAAAAAGGGTGGAAATATACTGTTGGAAACATAACTGAACGAGAAGTTAAAAATGTTTCAACTACTGGTAGACCACTTTCTCCAATCACCAATTCTCCGTTCGTAATTGACATTTTAGTNACTAATCTACCTGTATCTACTCCTGTTTTAACACCTGTATAGTGAGAATCCCTCATCAGATAATCTAAACGGTCTGCATCAATATCTCCTGAGATTAACGAACCATACCTATGTTCTCCTTTGATAAGATTACAGATTTCCGTGCTATCTATTCCTTCATCGTTAAAAATATCTGAAATTTGACTCTCTTTGATTATATCTTGAGTAATATCAACATGATCTTTGCCAAAAGGTAACTCATCAGCCAGATGAGAATAAGGTGAGTGTCCTAGGTCATGAAGTAAACCTGCTANAGAAACTAAGTGTAATTCATCATCAGGAACNTCAGATTGCNNTGCCATTTGCTTAGCTAAATGACTAACGCCTATGCTGTGCTCGAGTCTAGTATGGTTAGCTCCTGGATAAACTAAATTTGCTGAACCTAACTGCTTAATCCACCTCAAACGTTGGTAGGGCCTAGTATCAACAAGAGAGGACTCTAGACTATCCAAATCTATGTAATCGTGAATAGAATCCCTTACTCTTCGCATTGAATTACTTGATACAAGGTTCGTAAAATAGGTATCTATATTTTTTGTGTTCCACCTTCTTCCAAAAAGGGGAATTTAAAGGGAATGGCCCAAAGCTTATAATGACAAAATTCTCTCCCCAAGATAATATGAATATTTCAGGAAATGTTAAGGAAATTGATGTTGAAGAATTAACTGAATGTCCTGAATGTGACTCTGAACATATTGTACGTGATTACAAACGCGGAGAGGTTACTTGTAGAAATTGTGGACTTGTTGTAGATGACCAAGTAATTGATCAAGGGCCTGAGTGGAGAGCTTTTGATTCAGAACAAAATGAACGAAGAGCCAGAGGTGGAGCACCCATGTCTGTTATGGTTCATGACAAAGGCCTTTCCACAGANATTGGCTGGGGTGGAAGAGACATNAATGGAAATAATGTACCAACNAAGAATAGAGCTCAAGTATANCGGATGCGTAAGTGGCAAAATNGNACCAGAGCATCTAACTCAGCCGACNGAAATTTGGCACAAGCTCTGAATGAGCTNAATCGACTAGCCTCNAAAATAGGATTACACCGCCAAGTTAGNGAAGANGCGGCCATGTTATACAGAAGGGCTGTACAAGATAATCTTGTCAGAGGAAGGTCNGTNGAGGGAGTTGCNGCTGCAGCCCTNTATGGNGCGTGTAGAAGNTGCGAGGTTCCAAGAACNCTAACTGAAATTACTGAGGCTTCAAGAGCCTCNAAAAAAGAAGTNGGAAGAACATACCGNTATATTTCAAGAGAATTAAAATTAAATCTTCAACCTGCGTCNCCTTCTGTTTACATTGTACGTTTTTGTAGAGAACTAGAATTACCTGGCGATGTTGAAAATACAGCAATTAGTATTCTTAATCAAGCAATCGCNGCTGAACTAACTTCAGGACGCGGGCCTACCGGAGTTGCCGCTGCTGCAATATACATTGCNTCNGTTGTACACGACCAAAGAAAAACTCAAAAAACCATTGCTGACACNGTAGGNGTTACTGAAGTAACAATTAGAAATCGTTACAAAGAATTAGCAAAGAATTTAGATATCGTAGTCTATTTGTGAGGTTATTTTGAAATACAATAAGCGTGATAACAACGTTTATCAANTTCGTTTNGAAAATGAAGATGATTTNTATCATTTAAATTTGTTATTGAGCGAAGGTGANCAAGTTAGAGCTTTNACAGAAAGAAGAGAATCTTCCCAATCTGATAGGCTCAAANGTGAAAGAGGGAAAAAACAAAAGATGATGTTAACTATTGATGTGAAAAATCTCGAATATCAATCTTTTGGGCAACGATTCCGATGTCACGGAGTCATATCTCTGGGAGAAAATAACCAAGGCCTTCACCACACCTTAATTTTAGAACCTGGTGATTCATTTGATGTCAGAAAAGAAGTATGGCTGAATCATCACAAAAAAAGNTTAAGANAGGCTGCTGAACCAATAGTAACTGCAACNGCGNTTGCTGTAGAAAGTGACTCNATTGTTATTGCAGAATTAAGAACATACGGAATTCGAGAACTAAAAACTCTCAACAGGGAAGGAAGTGGAAAGTCGACAGGTGGAGAAGAACTAAATGACTTTTACAAAAGAGCTGTTAGGCAAATCGTTAAAGTACATATCAAAGATTCTGTAATAGTCGTTGTAGGTCCAGGTTTTCTAAAGGAGGATTTCGCTGAAGTAGGTAAATCAAGAGCTCGTGAAATTTTCAAAGGATGTGTGATCGAAAATTCAGGTCAAGGCGGAATGGCTGGGATTCATGAAGCGATAGGAAGAGGTGATTTACCAAATGCAGTTGCACAAATAAAAATACAAGAAGAAATGGCTGCTGTAGAAAAGTTGAAGGAATCGATAGCAAAAGAAATGGGGACATATGGTAAAAATGAAGTCAAAAGTGCTGTTGAAAGTGGTGCTGCTGAGAGCCTTTTATTGATTTCAGAAATGACAAAGGAAAGTGAA
>PBPR01000053.1 GCA_002724775.1 Methanobacteriota archaeon | reverse complement strand
GATTTAGGAAACATTAAAAACCAAAATAATCAGTCACTCCAAAATGATTTTGAGTCCTACGATGCTGCTTTTGGCACTCCAGTAATTTCAGATTTTGATGGCAATGGACTCATGGATGTTGCAGTGGTGACTACTAATGGAATAGTTCAGTTTTTTGAACCTGAAATTGAGTATGATTCTTCGAACGTCAATTATGATCAGAGTAATAATGGAGAGACTTGGAGCTATTCGTCTGGTTTTACTGTGGTTAGAACAAATCCAGCTGTAACNTCTTTCAATGGNGGTAATGATTTGGTTATATCNGGAATAGATNTAGACAATGATGAAATNGCAGTNGTTGCAGTTGACGGTGCTACTGGNGATGAAATATGGACATTTGAACAATCGGGAACNGAGGTTTCTTCNCCAGCAGTTTANGAAGATGGTAGTAGTCGTAAANTTTTNGTTTCGGTTTATGATAANAATAANTTAGAAGTTTATGCTATTCAAGGAGGTTCAGGAGTTTCAAGTTGGAACCCTAAAACAATTGGTTCNATNGTNAANCCCAATGACGTGAACTTACATCCTATGNTNCCAAGTATTGCAATAGCNGATATAACNGATGAAGATTCTGGAAAAGAAATAATNGTTCCACAGCCNGCAGCAACAGATGGTGGAGATTCTCAACTTTGGGTTTANACTTTNGATGGCGGGTATGCNGAGGATTGGGATTCAGCCTATTCTTTGGATTCAGGAGGCGATATGGATGCCACCCCNGCAGTTGGAGATGTTGACGGTGACGGTGATGCAGAAATTATNGCTATAACTTGGATAGATCCCGGTTCAGGTGATGGTGAATCTACAACAGTATGGTCAATTAATTCAGATCATACTTTAGATTGGGAAACTACCTATGATCAAGAAAANTCAGATGGTTGCCAAGGATGGCCGCGNTGNGACGACGATGAGCATGCCNTTGCCTCTCCANTTCTTGCNGTAATTTACACNGATGANGGTGAAGATAATTTAGACGTTTTCACGTGNACAACACCATATTGNCATGCTTTAGATGGAAANGANGGNNGNGANGGTGGTGGGGCTAAAGATTCTCTATGGGACATTAAACTTGAAGGTAGGCAAAATGACAATAGAATTTTCACTTCTCCAGCAGCTTCAGATGTAGANGGAGATGGCTTACTNGATTTCATAATTGANGGGGCAGTTTANTCCGCAGATTTAGCAGATTTAACACTNAAATCTTCAGATATTATNATGACAGATTCNGGAGGNGANGTNATCTCNGAAATTGAAGAAGGTCANTCAGTTAAGTTATCNATTGATGTAAGAAATGAAGGAAACCACGATGCTTTGGATGTGGACATTGAAGTTAGACTAGATTCAATCAATGGAACACTTCTTCACTCAGAAACAATAGATATTCAAGCGAATTCCATTCAAGATTTAGAAGATTTTACGTGGGTTTCAGAAGGTCAAGGNGAGCACAAATTTTGGGTAATGTGTTTAGTTGATTCAGATGAAAATGAAGAAGTAAGGTACGATAATAATAANGCTAGCAAGTCTCTTCTTGTAAGGCCTCAGTACGGATTAGAATTAGAAATATTGGATAATACTAAAACAGTTGACGTAAACAATGCAGCTGTATTTGATTTAAATATAACTAATATGGGATTACAAATTGATAATTACAATATTTCAGTAGAAGTCATGAATCCTCAATGGGAAATATCGTTTCCAGCAGTAATTGAAGATGTTGCAAGCAACACTACTTCAGACTTCCAAGTTAGCTTTACTCCTAAAAATAACGTTACTGCTGCAGAGCATTTGTTTACAATAATTGCAACTTCGCAAGGAAATACTAGTAGGTTTGATTCTACAACTGTTGGGATCACTCTAAATCAATATTATGGATTAAGAGTAATAATGCCTTTAAACTACCAAAAAGTATTTCCTGGTAACACCCTCTTTTATCCTGTAAAAATAATAAACGATGGTAACGGTGAAGACACTTTTGATTTGTANACTAGTAGTGATTGGGGTGCACAGACTAGAATAGATGGCTCACCNTCAGGAGAANTAACATTAGCGGCCTTTAGATCAGTTGATGCAGAACTGAAAATAGTAGTGCCAGATACAGTATCAGTCAATGACTTCAAAGAGATACCCTTTACTGCAATTTCTCAAGGAGATAGCACAATTTCTATTTCAAAAGTTAGTAATACCTCTATAGGTATCATGAGGGCTGAAAATGCAGTTCGTGGTATTTTACCAGGAGAATCATCATCTTTTAATTTTGAATTTTTGAANCCAACTAACTCATCAAACAACTTTACACTTTCGATTTTATCAGGAGCTCCTGAATGGGATATATCTATCTCTCCAGAAGTTTNAGTAGAATCTAATGAAAAAGGAANTGGAAATATACAATTTACAGCACCAAATACTGCAGAACCGGGAACTACATTTGAGATGGAAGTGGGTTTTGGTAATGGAGAAATTTTAGATCAAATTACTATACTACTCGAAGTAAATAATCTTCAGGGAATTCGCATATGGTCAATAGACGATAAATTTTCAGAATTCGCAAGTCCTGGTGAAACGGTATATTTTGATGTTCGTGTAGTCAATTATGAATCTCAAGAGCAAGAAGTTGATTTGAGCTATAATTCAGATGAATTGAGTGGTTGGTCTGTAAAATTCAATAACCAGAGTTCATGGTCAAAAACACTTCCCTCAGGTTCTTCTACCTCTGTTAGTATAGGAGTTACACCACCTTCATCGGAATCAGTAGATACTGTTGATTTAGAGATTGAAGGTTCGACTCCAGGCTTTCTTCCCGTTTATTTTTATTCTAACGTTACAGTTAATCAAGAATTTGGAGTTTCAGTAGGTTCGAATCCTGTAACAACATTACTAGGCAATGTTAGTCAACTGGTAAAAGTTCTAGTCACCAATACTGGCAATGGACCTGATATTTTTGATGTTACTTATCAAGGTGAGTGGGTTGTTAACACCACGAACTCATATGCGTTTGAAGGATTTGAATCACGTGAAATTTCTATACCTGTCAACTCTGGGCTAGTTGCTCCNGGAACACAAAGTTCAGTATACGTAACAGTTAATTCTTCTAAAAGTAAGTTAGCCGGAAATGAATTGTCCGATTCTTCTACCTTAGATTTTGTTGTGACAGCAATTAAACCAGTTAGTAGTCAAAGTATAAGTTTACAAAGAGGTCAAACAGCCTCTTTTGATTTAGCCATCTTATCACTTAACACATTAGGAGATCCTACTTCCAGAGTAATTACTGAGGTAGCTGGAGACACTTATTGGTGGGCTTCTTTTGATGATACTGAAGAATTTGAAGGAGAAGATACCTTGATTGTTTCAGTTGGTGAACCGCAAGTCTATTCAGCGACCGTTACTATTCCTGAAAATGCAGAAGCTGGTAGCTATTCATTTATTCTTAAGGTAACTGACTACAATGAGCAAAGTCATGTTTCTTCATTGACATATACAGTAAATGTTGCACAGGAATATAGCATTACGTTTGATTTACAATCTTCAACCACAGAGGTTAATCCAGGCGATACAGCTACGTGGACATTTTTAGTGACCAATAAAGGTAATGGGGTTGATTCAGTTTCATTGGCATCAAGCGGAATACCTGAATCATGGGTAAGTGAATTTGATGAGTCCAATTTTGAATTAGCATCTCAACCACCAAATCCAACATCTAAATTTGTTACTCTAACTGTAAATGTCCCCTCCAANGAAACTTCAGGGCAATACAGTTTCGAGATTGTAGCAGATTCTTTAGGCACTTCATCTTCAATTATGTTGAATCTAACAATTAATGCAATTTATCAGATAGGAATGTCTGTAATTGGAGACTCAGAATTAATCGGGCAGGCAGGTCAATCAATCTATTTTCAGTTTGATGTTACTAATTTAGGTAATTCGGAAGACGAGTATATCCTAACAACAACAGGAACAATGATTTCGCAGGCAACACCAAATAATTTAGGCTGGTCTTCAAAGGTTATAGGTTCCTCAAACACAGAAAGTAATTACTTGAAGGTAACAGTTCCGCAATCAAATGATGGNCCTTGGAATGCAGTGGTTACAGTTTCGTCAGTNGGTGATTCAACTTTAACGAATTCTCTCAAGTTTACGTTAACTGGTCAGGTTCTTCCTGATGCTATAATTAGAGATTTGACATTAACGCCTTCAAATCCAAAACCAGATGAACGAGTTACTGCAAGATTTAGTATTTTCGCAGAAGATGCAGATTTGGATTCTATATACTACACAGTTTACTTGGATAATAATGTAATTGGAGGAGACAGAGTATTCGGAATTGAGGCAAATGGTTTTGAAGTTGTTACCTTTAGTTTCACTGCAGGTGAAGGCGATCATCTTTTCAAGGTTAAACTAGATGAATTAGGTGACATTTCAGAAAGTGACATAACCAATAATGAGATTGAGCAGAGTTTTACAGTAGAATCAGATGCTAGCAGTAACGTTATCATATATTTAATTGTGATAGTTGTAGCTGCAGTAGCTGGAGCAGTTTATTACAGATATTCACAGAGAGATAAAAGCCCTAGATTATCAATCAAGAAGAAACCAGTAATTTCAGAACCAAGTATAAAATTTCCGATTATTCTGAATTGTCTTAANTGTAGTTCACGTGTTCGTGTAGCACGTCCAGGTTCTTTCAGGTGCCCTTCATGTAAATCAGTTTCAGAGGTAGATGCAAATGGTGAAATGGAAATAACAGAAGAATCGGCAGATTCAGAGGATGAGGTTGAAAACAAAGTTTCAGCAGCTATTCCNAATAGAGAAGAAAAAGAGATTAAATCCTCAAGTAGATTATCTAGAATGGAGCGNTTTTTAGCAGGTAATAAAGAAGAGNAGATTGAAGAAAAACCTAAAGGTCCAAAATTATCAGCATCTGAACGGTTAAGATTACTAAAAGAAGAGGATATTAGCAAAGAGGAAGCTGAACAAGATTNAGATGAAAGCGAAGAAGAGATAATTGATAGTGAAAATGACAAAGAAAAACCTCAGCGTTCTAAGAAACGTAAAGATCCTCCTAAGGGAGGGAGTTTTGGGCCGACAGTTGGCGGATTTTAATGAAAGTAGGTTTAGTAGGAAAACCTAACGCAGGTAAATCTACATTTTTCACAGCAATAACTTCAGCCGTTGCACAAATAGGAGATTATCCATTTACAACAATTGATAAAAACGTAGGAATNGCATACGTCAGAAAGAGTTGTCCTAGCGAAGAATTAGGCTTAGTCCCAAATCCTAATAATTCTATCTGTGAAAAAGGAATTAGATATATTCCTGTTGAAGTAATCGATGTGGCAGGTTTGGTTCCAGGAGCTCACGAAGGTAAGGGGATGGGTAATAAATTTCTAGATGATCTTCGCCAAGCAGATGTCCTTATTCACGTAGTTGATGGATCAGGTAAAACAGATTTAGAAGGCAATTCTGTAGAATCAGTAAATCCGCTAGAAGAAATTACATTTTTAGAAAATGAATTACACCACTGGATAGCNAACATAATAATTAGAAATTGGTCTCGAAGTGCTAGAGCAGTTGAAGCGGGGGAAAAAATTGAAAATTTCCTTTCAGAGAGACTCGCCGGTCTCAAAATTAGCCGTGAGTCTGTCATATTATCACTAAGAAAAGCAGCAATTTCTAAACCAGTAATGAAGTGGGATCTAAATGATGCACTCATTTTGGCAAAAAGTATTCAGAAGGTTTCTAAACCTATAGTAGTTGCAGCAAATAAAGCAGATATCTCCTCAGATGATAACAAAAATAAATTAGTTGAAGCTTCAGCTATTCTAACCTCAGCAGACTTTGAGTTAGCACTTAAAAATGCTAAAAAAGCTGAATTAATAGACTATATTCCTGGGTCTTCGGAATTTAAGATAAATGCTAGTAATTTGAATGATAATCAGATTAATGCTCTAAATTCAATTTCAAACTTTTTGGTTGTAAACAAATCAACAGGAATTCAAGAATGTCTTGAGAAAGCAGTTTTAGATAAATTAGATTTAATTGCCATTTATCCAGTTGAAGATGAAACTCATTTTACAGATAGTCAAAACCGAATTTTGCCAGACGTTTTTCTTCTACCTAGAGGGTCTACAGCACTCGATTTAGCTTACAAAGTACATTCAGACATAGGAGATGGTTTCATTAGAGCGATAGATTGCAGAAGCAAAAGAGTGATTGGTAAAGATTATGAATTGAGCGATGGAGATATAGTTAAAATTGTCGCAGGTTCATGAAGCTAGATTGGCAGAATTAGATTCCCTTAAAGCTTTAGCTTTAGTTATGATGCTTGTTTCGAATTTCGTATCAGATCTTAATTTTTTCAAAATTATGGTAGTTAGTGAAGGAGATCCTTGGTGGTATCTTTCTAGAACAACAGCATCATTGTTCGTTGGAATTTCCGGCATTTCATATTATCTAGCAAATCGNAATAATTCTNANTTTNANAGNGTTCTAATCAGAACAAGAAAACTNATATTNTGGGCATTTGTTATAACNGCTGTAACNTTNTTTTTCCAACCAGAGGCNTATATTNGGTTTGGAGTTCTTCATCTANTAGCATTTGCNAGTATTGTNGCTTTNCCTNTTGTGAAAAAANCTTTTTTTGCANTTNTAGTTGGNTTGTCTTTATTTTTCTTACCNTTATCTTCNAGCTCAATTTCAGTTTGGTTTGGTTTAA
>PBPR01000052.1 GCA_002724775.1 Methanobacteriota archaeon | reverse complement strand
GAATCCAATTATCAAGACTACACTAATGCTATGTCTGAATCTGGACAAAGAGAAGGTGAAGGCAATGATGAACCATTCAAAATAGTAGATTTAGATATTTACAGCGAATTTATTGGCTCAGAATCTGAAGGTGAAGCAGGACAGTTCAAACTCAGTGTGGATGTGACTTATCACGGTCAAACTGGAGGTGACGACGGAGTTCCTACCGAACCTGATGATATACTTGGTGAAAGTCCAGATTTGAATGGCGAACTAATTGTTTTTATGGTTGAAGATGGAGTACCTGCTTATTCTTCTTATCTTGATGAAATATGGACTAATAGAATGGTATTCAGAGAATACGGTATTGAAAGTGAAGAATTTACTTTGTCACAGGATGAATCTACAACCTTTAGTGCTGTTTGGAAAGTACCAACAACTCAAATTGACGGTGATGGAGTAGAGGGAGATATCAAAATACCTATTAATCCTGGAAGAATAATACCTATTGCTGTAGTTTTCGATAGAGATGATACTGATTCAGGTAATGACCAGGATTCCAATGGTGATGACACTTATCCTACGCCACGATCTATTCAATCTGCTACTCCGCAATCAACAAAATATGATAACCCAGAAAGAGACGTACCTGAAATAACCAAGAAAACTGAAACATATCTAGATGAGGGCGCTGAAATACAAGCAAATTTTGATGCTGATGAAGGAATAGGTGCTGCATTTGTCGTATACAACTATGAGTCTAGTAACTTTACTGGAGAATGGATGACTGACGAAATGAAAATTGAAGGTGAAGAAGTTTGCGATGAAAACGGAGTTTGCTATGCTTATTCAGGAGCAACAGGTACTTCGGTAATTCCATACTCTGGTGATAGTCAAATTTATTATCAAGTTATTTTTTCAGATGGAAATAAGACTTCAAGTAGAACTGATGTTCTAATTTTCGTTGGTGCTGACGGTGGCACTCCTCCTTCTGAAGGCGGAGAAATACCTATCATGTTAATTGGAATTGGTGCGTTAGTTTTAGCTGCACTATCTGGATTTGTTTATTGGGCTCGAAAACCTGCTTCTGGTTAGCAAAAGCGTAAAATATATCCTTTAGTTTAAGTTAAAGGGTAACAGTATGTATAATATACAAAAAATATTGGCAGTTTTAACTTTCGTATTATTTATTTTTTCATCTTTTTCTATACCTTCTGAAGCAAAAAGTGCTGAGCCCGATGACTATCCAAATGGATGGACACACAGGCCAATAATGGAGCAATTTACAAGCCTAGGATGCTCTCCATGTATGGGAATTGATCCTGATGTAGCTAAACTTTGGAAAGAATTTAGAGAAGATCCTGCTGAACCTGTAACCTTCATTTCTTTTCACCAGACAAATGGCGGTAGTTCAGATGATGAATTTGTAAGTCAGGAATCAAAAGACAGATATAATTTCTACTCAGTTCAAGGTACTCCAGATGCCCAATTTGACGGAGGATACATAGAAGAACTGGGAGGCGGTGAAGGAACTTACGACACATACAAAGACCACTACTTTGAGAGCGGTGAACGGGATGTCAAGCCAACAGAACTGAGAGTTTGGCAAGAATTTCAAGAAAATAAATTCATATTCACTGTTAATCTGACTTATTTAGGAGAAGGTGGATTCAACCTTCCAACTGACCCTGATGTATTAGATTCTAGCGTCTACCTTTTCGTTGTAGAGGATGATATCATGGCATGGAGCTCAGTTGAAGAAAAAGAAGTTATGACTCACAATGTCTTCAGAGAAATTGCACTCAATAATGAACAAGTAGAACTTCTTCCAGGTGAAACTTGGACCTCTGAAATTGAGTGGACAATTCCTGATACTATCATGTATCCTAGCGGACATGAAGACCGAGATGGAAATCCACAAGAAGGTGAGCATCCGATACCTACTCCAATAAATCCTGCTAAAGTATCTGTAGTTGCAGTTGTCTATGATAATGATGACACTTCTAGAACTACTTCAGCTGGAAAAACAGGNAATAGTGCCGATACTCCAAGGGCTGCTAATTCTGCAACTCCAAAATCTACAGCTTATGATGAGCANAACGAACCGCCTAANGTTGTAGATTATGAAGAAAATTTAGTAGGAAATANTGCTGAAGTTAGTGCAATNCTCGAAGACGAAGATGGAATTGGTTCTGCTTATGTCATTTACAATTTCCACAATGGNTCATATGANGATGANGCATGGGGTGTAGTGCCAATGNCTGTAGATGAAAATAACAAGGCNACAGCTTCTATTCANTTTAATAGTGGAGANCCTGTATGGTATCGTATCTTNCTAGTTGATGGAAAGAATGGATTTGCAGCCAGCGAAGCAAAACAGTTTGANGGAACTGGAAGAAGCAGCGANGNTGAAAAAGCGCCNGGCTTTNGTATTTTTACCGNGACTGTAGCTTTATTAATTGGATTAAGTCGAAGAAAAAACTAAGGTGAAATCGAGTGGCAACAGATAAACAAGAAACAAATTGGGATGTTTTAGTAGAGAAAACTAAAACAACAGTTTCTGAAAACAAAGTTTTGTTCTCAATTGGAACTGTAAGTATTCTAATTTTAGCTGTTGTTCTTTACGGGATGATTGGTGGAGATAATAATGCTCCAGATTTTACTTTGAAAGACACTGATGGAACAACCTTCTCTCTATCTGATTATGAAGGAGAGAAAGTAGTAATCTTAGACTTTATGTTTTCAACTTGTGAGCCGTGTGAAAAGTTTGTCAAAGAAGCTCTGGAACCCTACTCAGAAAAAATGGACAGTGATGATGTAGCTATACTTTCTGTAAGTGTATTTGGAAACGATGATGAAAACGAGCTTAGGAATTATGCACAGAGCTATGGATGGAGACATGCACTTGGTGACAGTGAAGGAGATATTGAAATAGCATATGATGTTATTGGAACTCCAAAAATTTTCATTATTGACAAAAATGGTGAGATAACCTATTCTCATATAGGACCAATATCTGAAAGCGAGTTAACTGCAGAAGTAGATAAAGCGCTAACTGGTCAAGGCGGCGTAGTAAATTTGAAGCAATCATCGATTTATCTATTCGCTGTGGGTGCTGGTGTAATGGTCTTCTTTTCACCTTGTTCTTTTCCAATGTTACCTGGATACATGTCTTTCTACTTGACAAACAAAAAACAACGTATTGGTAAATTTGATGAAACTGCCGCAAGAGAAACATTACCTGACGGTTTGGCTGCAGCGGCAGGCCTAACTGGAGTTTTACTCTTAATTGGTATTTTGTTAGTGCCTTTTGTTAGCATAATTGGAGGATATCTTGGATATCTAGAATTATTTGTTGGAATCATGGTTGCAGGGCTAGGATTTTCAATGTTAATGGAATATGATTTTGAGAAAATTGTTCGACCATTCCGTCAATTCTTAAATGATTATATTTTTCACACCAAATTTGCTGCCTCTGTTGCAGGTGCCATTGAAGGTGGGATTCAATCTGCCGGTAAAAAATTCAATAATCCAGCAATGGAAACCTTTAGTTTTGCAAGTGAAGAAGCTGGAACGAAAACTGGATTGTTTTGGTATGGTGTAGCCTATGGTTCAGCAGCTGCAGGATGTGTTGCACCAGTTATAATTGGACTGCTGACTGCAAGTATCACTAAAGGAATCATTACTGGACTATTAGTTTTCCTAATTTTCTCTATTACTGCAGGTTCACTNATGGTAGCNTTTACTATGATGGTTGCAGCCTCNGAAACTACTATTGTTGACAAACTGAAAGCTTCTACNCGCCANATTGAAATGGCTGGTGGAGTCATAATGATAATTGTTGGAATTTACTTGGTNTATTACTATCTTTCAACGAACGTACTCTAGATATTTATCTGAAAGTGGAGGTTCAGGAACTAATTCTTTGCTGATAGCTTTTGTTCCAACTGAAATTAAAGTAATCTCTTGNTATCTCTCCGCATTTGTATACAANTCTTCGAAGTGAATTGGTCTGTGTGCTTTTGATTGATCTTCATCAATTGGATTGTTGACTGTGAGAATTCCATTATCCTCTCCTGTTATGACAATCCAATGCGGAATATCTTCATCCTCTTCTTCGAATATNATCGTCGAAACAAGNGCCATCATNACTCGATCTGCATTAAGAGCGTCTCTNATGTCCTTTAGTTCAGGTTTTCGTATTTCTTGTGTTGTACCATTTAGAGCACATGCTCTTTTTTGCATATCGTGGAAAAATTCTAGGTAATGCTCACTTCCACCATTGCTTTTGATATAAGTTTTAGCTCTTTCTATTAAGCCGAGACCTGGATTATCTGTGATNATATGAGGATAAAGNCCTCTGACNGATAATGGTGCNCAGACGCCNTATCTNCCAGCNCCTTTCATCTCAACNGCNTTAGTTTCTCTCCANAGNTCATATTCTAAATCTCTATTAAGTTCACTTACAAAATTAAAATACTTGAGANCCATTCCGACACAAGCNGAACCNCAACTAAAATCTGAAGTTTGAGTAAAGAGNGGAACGTCTAATCTCATNTAAATNTACTAAAGAANGATGATAATAACTGTTTGTTCAGATTATAATTATTCTTTGACCTCTTTATAAGACAAATTAATAGCTGTTTCACAAATATCTGTTGAATAAGCCAAAGTACGAATAATTACATCCATAGCGATAGAAAATTCTCTAGGATTCTCTACATCCTTTTTGTATTTATCTTCAAAATATTTTCTAGCTTTAGATAAGATACTTTTTCCGTTATCTATAGTTANGGTAGATTTATCTGATTTTTTATTTAGAAAACTACTCATGGCTGTATCAAGTATCTCTAAAGCCTTTTCTGCAAATTCAACTACATGACTAGTGGATGCACGGCCTGCTTCATATCCTATGTCTGCAAGTCTACAAGAATGGTCTGCTATCCTCTCCAGGTAGCGAGAAACATGAGAGTAAAAAACCGCCTCCGAGGGGGAAATGGATAATTTTTGGGCAAGTATCATATTGTCCAACATCATATTGAATTGTCTTTCAACGAACCAATTTAGCTTATCTACTTCTTTATCTCTATCTATGATATCTAGTGATAAGTCGTCTGAACCTTTGATGACTTTAATAGCGTCCAGATACATGGCTCTAACTATTTTGAATTGACGTTTAACAGCACGTCTAAATGACAAAGCACCTGGGTTGGAAACATCACTTAGTAAAACTTCATTGCCCTCTTCTTCAACAATCTCAAATCCTATAACATATGATGAAAACTTTCGAATTTCTTTTCGTTGAGTAACTGTTAGTCTAGGCTTTCCAATTACCTTAATTTCAGTACTGCCTGTCAAATAAATGCCAATTAAACTTCTGAAAAGATGGCTAGATTTCTCTTGACTGCTCTCTAAAACTTTTACGTCCTTAATATTTTCTGAAACATCAAGTGAAGGATTGATAACTAACGAACCATCTGGTTGATTCATCAATTTAATCTGCGAACCTGCCTTAATTCCAGTATCTTCAGTCCACTTCTTTGGTAGAGATACTATGAGAGTTGAACCTCCCGTTTTTTGTACTTTTCTACTTTCAGTATAGCTCTTTGAATTCACTTATACTCTACTCGTTCACCAGTATACATGTAGTGAACTTTCTCACAAACTTTGCATACATGATCGGCACATCTCTCTAGATATCTTACTACCATCATGTAATAAGCTCCTTTTTCGATATTTTCTTTTCCTTCAATCATAAATTCTAAACATTCTCGGAAAATGTCCCACCTCATCTCATCTATTTCAGTATCGCGTTCACTCATACTCTCTATAATAGAAATATCGCCTGTTTTCAAGGTGTGTAGTGCATCTTTAAGCATTTTATTGACTTTTGTGGCCATTAATGGTATGTCTACTAGTTCCGATGAATGCGGACTATCTCCAATTTCAATAGTAATTACCGCAATATCTTTCCCATATCTTCCTATTCTGTTCAAATAAGTAATTATTTTCAAAATTGCCCCTAGTGTTCGCATATCTGAAGCGACAGGCTGATGCAAAGCGATTAATCGTAAACTTTCTTCTTCAATGTTAGAATCAAAATTAGATAATTTTGTTTTGTACTCAATAATTTCATTTGCATTATCTTTGTCAAGAGACTTTAATGATCGAACTGAATCTTGAAGCATTGTGGCTGCCAAGTTCCCCATTTCTTCTACTTTAGTTTTTAGTTTATCTATTTCTTCGTGATATATGTCTTTACTCATCCAAATCTCCCGGTTAAATAATTCTCAGTTAGTTCTTCATTGGGTTTTTCGAAAATTTGAGCTGTTTCACCAAATTCTACTAATTCGCCGATATACATAAACCCAGTATAGTCGCTAATACGAGCAGCTTGCTGCATATTGTGTGTAACAATTATTACGGTATACTTGCTCTTGAGCTCACTAATTAATTGCTCTATTTTAGTTGTTGCAATAGGATCTAAAGCCGAGGTAGGCTCATCCATCAAAATAATCTCTGGTTCAACTGATAATGCCCTAGCTATGCATAACCTCTGCTGTTGACCTCCTGATAGAGACATTGCCGAGTCGTCTAATCTATCGTGTACTTCCTCCCAAAGTGCTGCATCTTTCAAACACCTTTCAACAAGATCATCTAACTTGTCAGAATCCATACCGTGAATTTTAGGTCCAAACGCAACATTCTCAAAAATAGAAGTAGGAAATGGATTCGGTTTTTGAAAAACCATACCTACTTTTTTGCGAAGCGCAACAGGGTCAACTTCGGTTGACAACAAATCTGTATCTGACATCATTAAACGGCCTTCTACTTTACAGCCTTCAATTTCATCGTTCATCCTATTCAAGGTTCTTAATAGAGTAGTTTTTCCACATCCACTTGGACCGATAAATGCCGTCACTTTTTTAATCGGAATATCCATTGAAACTTGCTTAACTGCCTCATTAGTGCCGTAACTAACTGACACTTTTTCAATACTGATTGCTACGTCTTCCATTACCATACCCTCTTCTTTTCAGCATTTATCCTTATGCCTACTGCTATTAGGTTAAGAACTAGAAGTAATGCTAGAAGTACAATTATTGTAGCTGCCGCTAATTCTTTAAATTCAGCACTAGGCTGCTTTGTCCAATAAAATATCATCATTGGAAGTGCTAAAAAACCATCCAAAACTCCATCTGGGGTAGTCTTGGAAAATATGCCTGCAACAAAAAGAATAGGTGCAGTTTCTCCAATAGCTCTTGCCAAAGATAAAATACCGCCAGTAGTTATTCCTGCAATCGAATTAGGTACTACGTGGTATCTAACTGTTTGCCATTTAGTTGCCCCTACTGCGAGAGAAGCC
>PBPR01000051.1 GCA_002724775.1 Methanobacteriota archaeon | reverse complement strand
CATTTCTAATTTTTGAACTGAAGGATGAATTTCACCAATCCCCTTTGCTCCTAGAGATACACACCTTTCTAATTCATCGTTACTTTTTTTTCCAAATTTGGGATTTACTGAACAAAAGGGTATTAATTGATTATTATTTTTAGAGCAATCCAAATTATAATCATTGCTCATTTTTAAAACCTCAAAATTTGTCCACCCATAACCCAAAATTACAGATTTAGAAATATTATGTTTAGACATATTTTTTAAAAGTTTAGAAAAATCTGAAGTTTCTTTACTCTCATCAAACATTTCCTTAAAAACTTCATCGTTTCCAAATCTTTTAATTATATTATCAACCTGATTTGGTAATATATGTGTATGAAAATCAATCATGAAATAGATATTACTAGATATGAATAAATTTAATAATGGCGTTGTTTATGTAAAGAAAATAAGTCCTGAAACAATATTAGACGATTATTCGTGGCTAATAGATAAAGCCAAACTAAATGATAATTTTGAAAAAGATATCACAACTTTTCTTAAAGTAAATATTTCTTGGGACAGATATTATCCAGGTTGCTCCTCTGCACCATGGCAAATAGAAGGAGTTGCGGATAAATTATTGAAGCTAGGTTATAAAAATTTAATTGCAGCTCATAATGGAACCGTTGTTGTAGATCCTGAAAGAGGTAGAATTGAAAATAAACATAAGGCTGTTGANGATAAATACAATATTCCACATGTNCTTGTTGATTCTCCAGAAANTGAGGCTNTTAGATANCAACCTAAAAGNAGGCTTTTAGTTTTAGATAAAATATTTCCTGATGGAATAATGATTCCAAAAGTATTTTACGGAAGCAATGTTATCCATCTCCCAACAATGAAAACTCATGTTTTTACTACTATGACAGGTGCATTGAAAAATGCTTTTGGGGGATTATTGAATCAAAACAGGCACTGGACTCATTCCGATATACATGAGACCTTAGTTGATTTATTAAAAATACAACACGATATCCACGAAANTATTTTTGCTATTTCAGATGGCGCTTTTTCTGGGGATGGTCCNGGCCCNAGGGCAATGAGAATAAATGAAAAAAATATTATTGTTGGGGGTTATGACCAAGTAGCAGTTGATTCAGTTGTTTCAAAATTAATGGGATTTGACCCATTAAAAATAAANAAACTAAAGATCGCAGAAGAGNTTTCATTAGGCGTAGCAAATCCTAAAAACATAAAAATTGTTGGTNAAGATATATCAAAAATAAATTGGAATTATTCATCTAATGAAAATACNTTTGCCAGCAAAGGGCAAAAATTTATTTATTGGGGGCCTTTAAAGCCTTTAGAAAAAATATTATTAAGAAGTAAAATTTCACCTTGGGCTTTTTTTGCCTCTGATATTTATCATAATAAATATTGGTTAAGGTTCATAGGGAGAAGAAGAATTAAAAAAGCGATGAAAACAAAGTGGGGGCAACTTTTCCAAAAATATTAATCTCTTATGTGACCTTTCCCTTTAATTAGCCACTTATAGGTGGTTATCTCTTCTAATCCTAATGGCCCCCTTGGAGAGACTTTTGTAGTACTTATTGCTATTTCAGAACCTAAGCCAATTTCTCCTCCGTCATTAAACCTTGTTGAGGCATTAACAGTAACTGCTGAAGAATTAACTCTTTGCACAAATGTATTTATATTTTTATTGATATTTGAAATTATTCCATCTGTGTGACCAAAACTATATTCATCAATATGATTTATAGCATCATCAACAGACTTGACGCTNTTTATNGAAACAATCAAATCTAGAAACTCTTTACCCCAATCTTCATCATTAGCTTTTTTAATTAATTTATTTGAGTCANCATTTNTTATTNATTTAAAAAGCTTTGAATCTAATCTNGTTTGGACACCATTTTTATTTAACTCTGAAACTATTTTTGGCAACAAATTGTTTAATTGTTTTTCATGAATCAATATCGTGTCTAGTGCATTGCAGACACTAGGGGCTTGAAGCTTAGCATTATTTATAATTGGCANAACATTTTCATAATCTAATTTTTCATCAATAAATAAATGACACACTCCAATNCCACCAAATATTGCTCTCATTTTGGCATTTTTTGAGACATTTTCAACAAGTTTTTTTCCTCCCCTTGGTATTACCAAATCAATATATTTATCAAGAGAAAGCAATTCATTAATATATTTTCTGTTTGGGTCTTTTATATATTGAATACAATTTTTGCTGACACCATTTTGNTCTAATGTTTTTTGAATTATATTTATTAGAATCGAATTAGTGCTTAATGATTCCTTGCCTCCTCTTAAAATTGCAACATTTCCTGATTTAATGCATAGGGANGTTATATCAATGGTTACATTTGGNCGACTTTCATAAATCGCNCAAATTACTCCTATTGGAGTTACTTTCTTAATTATTTTTAAGCCATCTTTTCTAATATACTCTTCAGAGCCATTAAGAGGGTCATTTAATTTTTTNACATTTTTAATAGATCGAATTATATCTTTTAATTTTTTGTCATTTATAATCAGCCTATCTTTGAGCTCNTTAGAAAGAGTTTTATTTCTATTTAAATCTCTTNTATTAGAATTAAATATTTCTTCTTTTCTTTCATCTAAATTTTTAGATAAATCTTCAAGAATTTTATTTCTTTTCGAATTAGAAAGACCAGCTAGATCACCAGCAGATTTTTTTGCAGATTTACATATTTTTATTAAGTGCATAATTAATTATTCTCTAAAAAAACAAAATTGTTTCTATGTATTATTTCATCTCCATGGTTGACTAACAAAATATTTTTTAGTTCATTGGAGTCTTTTCCGGCAAGTTTATATAAATCTTCAGAATCATAATTTGATATACCAAAGCCAATTTGATTTTTCTTAACATTTTCAACAACAACAATATCACCCCGCTTAAATTTACCTTCTAATGTTTTNATNCCTACCGAAAGTAANCTTGCCCCATTATTTATAAGNGCGTTTGATGCNCCATCATCNACAACTATAGTTCCTTTACTTTCAGATAACCCNGTAATTAACCATCTTTTTTTTGCTTCTTTTTTTTGCTTGTTTGGAATAAATTTNGTACCAATTTCTTCAGAATTAATTATTCTAAAAATAGTATTATCAAATTCTACNTTNGNAATAGAACACCTGATTCCTGACTCCATACAAATTTTAGCAGCCTCNATTTTACTTTTCATTCCACCNGANCCAANATTNTCTCCAGGAGANGANGCATATGAANTAATTTCATCATCTATTTTTTCAACTTTTTTTATAATTTTTGAATTTGNATTTNTNCTNGGGTCAGATGTATANAGACCCTTAGTTTTNCCAAACAAAATTAATTGNTCAGCATCAATNGCATTTGCGACAATNGCNGCCAANCTGTCATTATCTCCATAAAANTTTCCTTCAATTTCCATTGTAGAAACAACATCATTTTCATTTATAATNGGTATTACATTGTANGAATATAGTTCTTCAAGNGCGCTCCTAATATTNAGGTAAGCTAATCTTGAATTAAAATTATCNCTTCCTGCNAATACTTGAGCNCACTCTATGTTNTGCAAATTAAAAAATGATTTATATTTNTTCATTAAATAAACTTGTCCAATGGANGAAAGAGCTTGCTTNCTTGAAGTTGTNCCTTCTTGACTCTTTTTTATAGTGATATGTTTTTTTGCAAGNGCAACAGCACCAGACGAAACAATAGTGAATGANAANCCTTTTGACTTAAGGCTTACAATTTCATTCAGAATATTATTAAGATAATTTGAATTACTTTCCTCATCATCTAATATAATTTGAGAACCAATTTTTATTACAATTCTTTTCATTTTATTTTTGATTATAATCTAGAGTATATTTATAAGTGGTGATAAGTCCAAGCTGGAAAAAAAATTGAGTTCAAAGGTATTAGCAAAAAAATATTTTATAGATAATATTTTATCTTCCTTAAATATTAATTTTCAAAAAAGTAATTTATTAAATCTAGTTAATTTAGATGGTGAAAAAACAATTTATACATCAACTGAATCTACTTCATTTTTATTAAGCCTGATTGTAAATCAAATAAATGATCAGGTCTTTGTGGTTGTTGAAAATAATGAAATTGCAAAAAAAATATTTCAAGATTGTCAAAGTTTTTTAGGGTCAAATTACCCTATTTTTTATATACCCGAAATCGAGACTCACCCTATGAGTGGACTTGAAAAAAACTCAATTTCTTTAGCCGAAAGGAATGATGCATTATCAAGAGTAATTGAATTAAATGGAAAGCCTTCTTTAATATTCCTTTCGGCTTTTTCACTGGCTCAAAAAATACCAGAAAAAAAATACTTTTATAATAGTCTTTTAGATTTGAAAGTTGGTCAAAATTTAGAAATAAGTAAGTTAATAAATAAATTGATTAAGTACGGCTATAAAAGAACTCATACGGTTGAAAGTTTAGGTGAATTTTCAGTCAGAGGGAGTTTAATTGATATTTTTTCGGCAGGCCAAGAATTACCAATAAGAGTGGATTTTTACGAAGATTTTATTGATGGCNTAAGGGTGTTTGACCCAGCTACACAAAGAACTGTTGGCAGGCAAAATAATTTAATTATTAGAGCAATTGATTATCAGAATATAAATAATATTTCAGAGGGCTGTATTACTGATTTAATTGGAAACTCTTCCTGCTTTGTACAAATTAATCAAAAGTCTTCAGGGCTTTTAGTTAATCATTACAAACAAAGATACACCCAAAAAGGTAGTGATGACTTTTTATTTGATTGGAAAGAAATAAATATAAGTTTAAAAAAATTTAAAAATAAAATTTATTTCGAAAATTTAAAAGTTGAAAATAAATTGCCGAGTAATTATATAGAGATTAAAAAATTGGACCTGCCAAAAATTAATATTTCGCCAACTAATCCAATCAAAAGTAGCGTTGAAAGTATTAAGGAATTATCAAAAAAGTTTTTANTTTCTGTGTCATCAACAACAAATGAAAGGCTAAAAAAAGAGATTGAAGGCAATAAAAATGTTTTATTTAACAATCAATATTTAAATTACTCATTTGCAATAAAAATTTTTGATCATAATTTTTTNTTCCTTGGTGACAAAGAGTTGTTTGGGTATAATTTTAGAAGCCGAAAATCAGTTAATAGATCTCAAANTTCAAAGAATGAGAAAATTTTTGAAATAAATTCATTTGTTGTTCATGAAGATCATGGAGTGGCAAAGTTTAAAGGTATAACTAAACTTATTAATCACTTTGATAAAGAATATTTAGAACTAGAATTTGCTGAAAAGGACAAACTNTTTGTGCCTGCTGAACAAATTTCTAAAATTGATATTTATAAAGGTGGAGAAAATAATTTACCGACACTTCATAGGCTCCATGGAAAAGAATGGGAAAGGCAAAAAAATAAAGCAAAAAAATCTACAGAAATATTGGCATCTGAATTACTTTTTACTCATTCNAAAAGAGTTAATNCTGACGGCTTTTCTCACAAAAAAAATAATGATTGGCAGATAACANTAGAAAGGAGTTTTCCTTATAAGGAAACTGGTGATCAGGAAAAATCTATTAAAGAGATCTATGCCGATATGGAAAAAAGTGCACCAATGGATAGATTGCTTTGCGGAGATGTTGGTTTTGGAAAAACAGAACTAGCAATAAGAGCAAGTTTTAAGGCAATTCAAAGTGGGAAACAAGTGGCAATATTAGTTCCAACAACAATTTTAGCTGAACAACATTTTGAAACTTTTAAATCAAGACTTAACCAATTTCCAGTAAACATAGGATGTTTAAACAGGCTAAGAGGAAACAAAGAAATTAATG
This sequence comes from Methanobacteriota archaeon, assembly GCA_002724775.1. Lineage (GTDB taxonomy): Archaea > Thermoplasmatota > Poseidoniia > MGIII > CG-Epi1 > CG-Epi1. The sequence goes on along the minus strand of PBPR01000051.1, from coordinate 5,945 downwards.
AAACAAAGAAATTATTGAAGTCAGGTAAATTAGATATCTGTATAGGTACACATAAGATGCTTCAAGATAGCTTAGAATTTAAAGATCTAGGCTTATTTGTAATTGATGAAGAACATAAGTTTGGTGTAAAACAAAAGGAAATTTTAAAAAAATATCGATTGAATGTAGACATTCTCTCTTTAAGCGCTACTCCTATACCAAGGACAATGAATTTAGCATTATCAGGGGTAAAAGATTTGAGCTCTCTAGAAATACCTCCTTTTGATAGAAGGGCAGTAAAAACATATGTAATTGAAGAAGATGAAAAATTATTTAGAGAGATAATTCTTAGAGAAAAAGATAGAAATGGTCAAGTTTTTATTGTGTATAACAGAGTAAAAAAAATCGAAAAGATAGAAAATTTTTTTAAAAATATTGTTCCTGAAGTTTCATGTAGATTTGCTCATGGTAGAATGGATCCAAAAAAATTAGCTGATGTCATAAATAAATTTTCTAATAAAGAAATAGATGTATTGATTTCAACAACAATTATCGAATCTGGGTTAGATATGCCTGATGCAAATACAGTTATTATTATGAACCCTCAGCAGATGGGTCTTGCCCAGTTGTATCAATTAAGAGGAAGAGTAGGAAGGTCAGAAACTCAAGCTTATGCTTATTTGGTTGTCCCGAAAGATTCAGCACTAAATNCTGAAACTGAAAAAAGGTTAGATGCAATGACAAGGTATCAGTATTTAGGTGCAGGAAAAGACATTGCTCTTAGAGATATGGAAATAAGAGGTGTTGGAAATATATTAGGAAAAGAGCAAAGTGGAAATGTAAATTCAATTGGATTAAATTTATTCATGAAATTCCTTAAAAATGCAGTAGATAAAAAAAGAAATTTTAAAGAAGTAGATGAGATTGAATTGCCAGTTTTTGAATTAGATGAAAACATAGGAATTCCAGAAAATTTTATTCCAGACATCGAGGCAAGGTTGCAAATTTATCAGGAAATGTCACTTGTATATCAAATAAGCAATTTAGAAGATTTAAAAGAAATTTATGAAGATAGATTTGGGGAACTTCCAGAACCTTTTCTAAATTTATTCAAATACCAACAAATAAAAATATTGGCTTACAGAATAGGTGTTAAAAATTTAAACCTTAACGAAAAAAATTGTGTGATTAAATTTGATTTTGAAGTTTTTGGGCTAACAAACTTAATTAAAAAATTAACTAAATACGATTTAAAAATNAATGGAAACAATATTCGAATTTTCGGAGGTATAAATATCGAAGAATTGTATGATTTTCTCACTAGAATTTTTGAATTAAAATCTAATCTAATTACAAATTAATTACGTCAAGCAATTCATTTAAATTATTGATCACTACACAATCTTTATATTCTGAGTATAAATTCTCTCTGTCAATCAATATAGGTTTAATATTTGCATTTTGAGCACCTATTATATCTGTATCAATTTGATCTCCAACAAATACACAATTTTCAGCATTTATTTTCATAATTTTTAAACTATGATCAAAAATTTTTTTTGATGGTTTTGATGCACCGGCATCTTTTGAGGTAATTACATGATCTATTAAATTAGGTAAATTTAATGATTTTGATAAAGAGTTTCCATCTGAGTCAAAATTTGTAATTATCCCTGTTGAAAAATTTCTACTCTTTAATTTACTTAAAATACTTTCAGCATCATCAAAAAGCTTTAAAGAGCTTTTCGTATTTTTTACAAAGTTCCATAAGATCGATGACTCTTTGTCAGTAATTTTATGGCCAGCATAATCAAATAGAGTTCTTTCGTAATCGGAATAAAATAAGTCTTTTTCTTTTTCTTTCATCAAGTGCATAGAGTTTTTAGATGTTTCTTTTGCAAACCATATATCTGCTTTATTAAGGGCCTCAATAATTACTTCTTTTGAAATATTTAATCCGATTTGTTTTGCTGCATTTATTTGAGTCGTTTCTCTCTCTGGGTCAAATCTATACAAAGTGTTAAACATATCAAAAATTATGTGCGTAGCTTTACTCATTTAATCGCCTTCAAAATTGTTGTNTGGTCGTTTTTATAGATTTCTTCAAATACATTATCTAATGTTTCTATTTTATTTATACCAGATGACGGGTATTTATTTCTTTCAAGGNTNCCAATAACAACTAAATCAATATTATATTTTTCAATAATTTCAACCTTTCTTTTTAAGTTATCTGTAGAATAAAATTCGTCTATATCATTTACCCTATTGNTGATTAATGATCTGTCATAACCCCTCTGTTGAACTTGATGCCAATCCCAGCCAATGACAGTCGGAAGGCCAGTATAAATTGAATATCTTGAAGCCCAAGAATACAATGGCCCATTTCCTTCAACAATTGTTGANACATCAGTAACATTTTCTTTAATCCATTTTATTGCANCATAATCATAGGACAGNTCAATTTCTCCATTAGGCCCACTGTAAATATTTTCTTCTAAAAATTTAGATCCGTTTAAAGTAATGTCTGTTTTGCTAAACCTGTCATTTAATCTGTCATATGTGCCAAAAATTGGATAAATAATTCCTGAAATTACCAATATTGATAAAAGNGGGAAGAATAAAAATTTCTTAAATTTAANGTTATTATATTTATAAGTGATAAAAAGCAGATAACAAGAAGAAATTGATATCAATATCCATATTTGTAAATGAAATTTAAAAAAAGTATTCATCCTTCCAATGTCATTTTCAATTTTAAAATTTTCAACAAATATTATGAAAAATATTCCTGAAATTAAAATACTAAAAAATGAATCTTTGTAATTATCTTTATTTAATTTTTTTGTAAATTCTTTTCTAAGGCCTGAGATAAAAAATATTAATATAACTAGAATGAAAATGAAGTAAATTTCAATGAAGTCATAAAATCTCGTAGAAAACTCAGAAATTTCAAAACTTGAAACAGGAGAAATAAAATTAATATGAAAAGGTAAGAACAATAAATAGCTAAAAAATATAATCATTGAGGAATAAATGATTGATTTTATTATAGGCAATTCACTAAATTGTTTAAAAAATAGAAATGTAAATATATTAAGTAAAATAAATATTACAGGAACTGTCCAAGTGTTAGTTGCCCATAGTGTTCCAAATAATAATGAAAATAATAGCCCAGAAGAAATTAAAAATTTAGTTAAATTTAAACTATTAACTTTATTATTAAATANNACTACTAACAAATTTATGAAAAGTATAAATATTGGAATAGAAATCATATGAGGATGTAGGTCAGAAAAAATAAATGAAAAAAATGGAAATTCGCTAATTTCATAGCCTATTGATTCTGCAGGAAAAACCCTAGAGGGGCTCCAGAAATCAATTTTAAAAAACTCAGTGTAATTTGAGTTAATAAATTTATTTTTTATCTGCATTAAAGGTTGCATATTGCCCATTAAAAGCACCATAAATATTAATAAAAATGAAAACTTTCTATTTTTTTTAAATATGATTTCAGAGAAAGCAAAAAGGGTAGTTANTGATAGAGCAAATATAGTACAAACCGCCAAGTTAAAACCAACAAAAGTATTAATTTGGCTAAGTGCAATTANATTACTAAAAATCCATAAACCATAATAATAATAATTCATTGTTGCGCCTGAAAACCAGGGATCAAAAGGAGGTAAATTCTTTGAATTTAATAGGGCTGATAAATACGATATTTCCATAGGCTTTTCACCACCTCTAAATGGATGCCATAAATCTGGATTAAAAGATCTTATTATTGCAAATGCCAAAAAAGAAAATANAAAAATAAATTCAAATTTGAGTATTTCTTTAAAATTATTTTTTAAAAATGTTATAAATTTTTCTTGATTTCTAAAGAATATTATCCCTGAAGCAATAAGTGGAAATATTAATGATAAATATATGCCTAATAATGTAAATTCAAATAAATTAATCGAAACTAAAATCCATGTAAAATATGTAGAAAATAAAATAGAAATTATTTTAATATGTCCATTAAAATTAAAATTTATAAGTCCAAAAAATTTCCACAAAATAGGTAAATAAATTAAAGAAATTATATTTAATATAAATAGCCATAATATTGTNGAAATNATTGAATTACTATTTTGAAAAATACCTTTATATAAAGTATTTTGGTTAACATTAACTGTTCTTACGAAAGCAGTGCTTTCATATTCAATTTGCATAATTTCATCAAAAATTTCTTGAGAAGTTAAATTTTTCGAATTTTTAAAAATAAATATTTCTGGNCGTTCATAAACATTAAAACTTTCGTCAGTCCATCCCATGTTAATATTAAATTTGGATTTATTTTCTTTTTCAAAATTTAAATTTTTAACTCTATTAAAAGGGTCAGAAAAATAAGTAACTCCTAAAAATTCTAGATCTCTTGATTGATTCTTTAATAATTCAAACCCAAGACTCCCGTCAAAAAGTTTGTAGTAATAATTTGTAGAAAGNGGATATCTTTCAGCTAANCTAGGTATTGTTCCAAAAAGTCTTTTACTTGAAATGAACATACCATCACTATTTGACAANGCTATCGATATATTTTGTATTTTTGATGTAGAGTCATAATCATATAAAGGAATTTCGTTGATAATAAAATTATTTTTAAAAGGTAATGACTCATCCCAATGTTCTTTAACCAGCTTGCTTCCACTATTAAAATTATTATCAATATATTTTGCGGCTATATTTGCATTATGTTCTGAGCTCCCAATCAATATGTAGCTCATGAAGTAATGAAGAATTCCAATAAGAAATAATGAGAATATAAATAAATAAATTTTTTTAAACTTATAGAAATAATTATCAAATAGGGAGATTAAAGTGTATGAATTAAATATTAATATTATTGGAATTAATGGAAAAAGGTACCTTATAAACTTTGTATGAATGAATCCATAAAACAAAAAGTAAGATGCTACCCAAGAAAGAAAAACGTACCAAATAAATCTGGAAGTCTTATTTAATTTTATTGAAACGTACAATAAAGAAAAAACTGAGAAAATCCCTAAAAAAGGACCCAATGAAACTTTGATTAGTTGAGAAATATGATAAATGTAAGGTGTAGTGTTTTCATACTGGCGAGTATATGGAAAATCAATTATCCCCCTTGCCATTTCGGATTGTATTCTTGATGAATTAATAAAATCATTTAAATTTATAATTGAGTAGGGATTTAATGCNGAGAANGATAATATTGATACAAATATTACNATTAGAATAGAAAAGAAAAATGAAGTCAGGTTATAAATTTTTCTTTTTTGAAAATCAACTTTTACATTAGTAGAAAAAAANAATGTTATCAATACTGGCAAACCTATNATNAAGATACTNATTTTGATAGCAAAACCAATACCGATTGCTAAAGAAAGATAAATTAAATTTTTAAAATTANATTTATTTATTAAGTTTGAGCAAAGTAAAAATATTAGTGCAATTGATGTATTTAAAAATGTATCAACAGTGAAAAAATGTGAAAGCTGAATAGCTAAAATACAGGTAGAATAAAAAATGCTAGAAATTATACCTGTAAGTTTTGTGTGAAATCTTCTTCCTAGTTCACCAACAATAAAAATAGTGATTGAATCAAAAANTGAACTTAGAATTCTTCCAGGAAACCTTAAATTTTTTAATTCTTCNATTCCAAAAGAGAATAGTTCGAGAAGATAAAGTGGAAGAGTTCCATAATTGTACCAACCGGGGTCNAAGTTATTNAATGATAGATTTTGAGAAATCATNAGNAATTGTCTTTCATCTGGATGAAATAAGTTACCTTGNTCCCAATTTAAACCNAAAAGTCNAANNAAAAATCCNATAGCNGAAATTACAAGTATTANCANGTAGAAATTATTTGTATGTTTTAAACTTTTTAAATTCATGGTTTAATTATTGATCATGAACAATTTCAATACAATAACTTTGGATAA
>PBPR01000050.1 GCA_002724775.1 Methanobacteriota archaeon | reverse complement strand
CGGTTATCAGCCGGGTGCTCCAACCAGGCTAAGCTACGGGCCCAACTATTTTGCTACCAGGCAAGGGGATTTAATATTGCACTTATTTTTCATCCTTCCTATATTTTTTTTAAAATCGTAGCTTAAATATTTATAGGCCTTTTTTACTGATACTTCACCATTTGATTTAACCATGTCTAGAGAAGCCTTATTGGAGAAGATTAAGAAAGCTGAAGCTGCAGCAGCTAGTGACATTGAGGCTGCAGAGAAGGAACAAATTTCTGCAAGAAATAAAGTACCTATAGATCAAGATAATTTGATTAAGAAAGCTAGAGATTCAGCTTCTTCTAAATCCCAGAAAGAGATTGATGAAGCAAAGACTGATGTAGAATCTCAAAAAAGTTCTATCCTAAAAAAAGGTGGTAAAAGTAATTCTGACATGAAGAAAAAAGCTGAAGGTAAAGTTGATGCAGCTGCAGATAAATTTATCAAAGAGTTTTTGGAGAGTCTATCTTAATGCTAAAGTCTGAAAAAATGTCAAGGATGACCATTAGTGGTCACAAAAAAGATTTAGCTGATTTGTCAAAATTATTGAATGATCAAAATTTAGTCCATGTTGTGGAATATAATAATCAAGACGAAGGTTTTGGTATCGGTAAGTCTTTAGACTACGGTGAAAAATCTTCTGATTTTTTGGTCAAACTTCGTTCAGTAATCAAGTTGTTGGAAGTTGAAGCAAATCCTCCTAGTTATCTTAAACTGGATTCTGAAATTGANTCTGAAATTAAAGAANTAGAGAGNATCATTTNACAGGCTCATGATTTAAAGGAAAAACANCGTGATTGTGATAGGAGGATAGATGAAGTCAANAACAGTATNGAACAACTTGAANAGTTTGANGANNTAGATATCGACATTAAGTATCTNTCTGGTTATTCAAGTATAACNGTTTTTGCAGGAAACATCNCTACAGANTCNGANTTGAGCTCATTNAAATCNAACAGTAGTATTGATTTANTTCAAAGCGGAGATAATGTAGTTGTATTTTGCGCAAATGAAATATCATCAGACATTGAAAAAGATTTATTGAATGTAGGATTTAGGTCAATAGATGTTCCTGAGGGCGAGGGACTTCCAAAAGTAATGCTTAATTCCTTGAACGGTAAACTTTCTAACCTTGAGAACGAAAGTGCTGGACTGTTACAAGAAATTCAGTTATTAGCAACTAGAAATGGTGATTGGTTGGTTGCCTGCGAAGAACATTATGCAGCTCTTTCTGAGAAATCTAGCCTTCCATTGAANTTAGCTACNTCTGAAAATATGTTTGTTCTAGATGGNTGGGTCCCNTCCAATTCAGTTTCNGATTTGCAACAATCNCTTCAAGGCTTGGATATTTATTANGAAGTTGATAACAATTCAAGTGAAGAGCCTCCAATCAAACTGGATAATCCTGAAGTAGCCAAGCCATTTGAATTGTTTACAAAATTATACAGCACTCCAAAGCATTGGGAATTTGATCCTACGATGATTATTTTCATCACTTATCCTTTATTTTTTGGTCTCATGGTTGGTGACGCAGGATATGGTTTCGCATANATTTTNTTTGGTCATTATATTTTGTCGAAATTTAGCTATAATGAAGCCATAGCTAATTTAGGCCGAATTCTGAGAACTGCAGGAATTTACACATTCTTATTCGGTACTTTTGTTTATGCTGAAGCGTTCGGACAATCCTTTTACAATTTAGGAAATACTTTAGGTTTTAATTCAGGATTATTTGCTAAGTACTATGGTCCAAGTTTTGATATCCCTTTAATTGAAAAGGCAGAAGGATTTAGTTGGCATCTACCTATTCATAAATTTGATCCACATGGTGCGCAATTGATGCTCCTTTCATCTATACTAATTGGTGTATTACACATTTCTCTAGGTTTAATCTTAGGATTTTTGAACGAGTGGAAACATCATGATTTGAAGCACGCGATATATGCAAAATTATCATTTTTCATGATCCTTTGGGGAGGTCTTCTATCATTGGTTTCTTTGGTTGGTCTATTGCCAGAATCGTTCCAAAGTATAGGTTTGGTAGTTATGCTAACTGGTTTAGCATTGGCAATAATTGGAGAGGGAGTTGTAGGGCTTTTAGAATTCCCAACTATATTTTCAAATGTTATATCATATGCACGTATAGGTGCTATAGGTCTCAGTGATTATGGCCTTGCCTATACTGTAAATTTCATTTCATTTTCATTACTATGGCCTTCAGGTCCAGCAGGTATGATTGTTGCTATATTTGTTATGTTAATAGGACACTTGACAGTGTTCACATTAGGAATTATTGGAACCGGTATAAACTCACTAAGGTTGCAATATGTTGAATTCTTTACAAAATTTGTGCAGGGTGGGGGCACGCTTTACAGTCCTTTCGGTTACATACGAAAGTATACAAAAGAAAAAGAGGTAACACCATGAACGGGAAAAAAAACCTATACATTTTGGCAGCAATGTTCTTTGTAGCATTGTTGACCATGCCAGCAGTAAGTGCTGAAGAGCACGCAGACAACGAAGAAACCGTAAAAGCCGCTGAGGCAACTTCAAAAGGGTACATTGCAATTGGAGCAGCTTTAGCAGTTGGTCTAGCAGGTATTGGAACTGGTCTAGCACAGAGTAACATCGGTTCAGCTGCAATTGGAGCAGTCGCTGAAGATGATAAGAACTTTACAAATGGTCTTATTTTCACAGCTATTCCTGAAACAATTGTCATTTTCGGTCTAGTTATTTCAGCATTAATCATCTTCGTGTTGTAAGTATGGGTCTTGAGGAAATTCTCAAGCAGGTTGAAGAAACTGGCAAAGAGAAAGCTGCAGCCATACGCAAAGAAACCGTAGAAGAGGTTGAGGCCAGAATGAAGGAGGCTTCTAAAGAGTCTGAAAATGTGGTTTCACAAATTAAATCAGAAACGGCTAGGCGTATTGAGCAGTTAAAGCAACAAGAAATCCCAGCTGCTGAATTAGAAGTCAAGAGAAATCTGTTAGAAATGCAAAAAGATTTATTATCTCAAACAAAAAATAGAGTAATGGAAAAGTTAGAAGGTTTGAGCTCAAAAGAGCTTGAAAAAATCTATTCTAATTTGTTGACTCAAGTACCTAAAGAAGGTAAATTATTTTGCAGGAAAAAGGATGAAGCTTTATTCAAAAAAATTAGTAAGTTAAAGAGTGGTGGAAACATTGATGACTTAGGATTTTTAGTAGAAGCTGGCGAATATCGTTTGGATTTCAGATTTTCAACTTTAGTAAATTCATCTTGGCAAAATCATTTGTCGATGGTCAGTGAGGTATTGTTTACTAAATGAGTAACTATGCTTACGTAGCTACACGAGCTAGATCTCGTCGTTCACGTCTTCTCCCAGCTGAAGCATATAATCAGCTTCTGAATCTTGAGCATGCAGAAATTGCAAGATACATTCAAGATTTAGAATATAGAAGAGAGATAGATAGATACGGTTCCACACTAAGTGGTGCAGATCTTATTGAAACAGCTTTAGTCGATAACTTGGCTAAAGACATAGGCGACTTTTTGAGTTTCAGTAAAGGAAAGCTACGTGACATATTACACGTTTATGCAGAAAAATATCGTGTTGATAATTTGAAGAATATTATTAGAGGAATTAATCAGAATATGGATAGGCAAAATTTAGAACGTCTAGTTTGCCCTATTAACGATTCTGATAAAGATCTATACAGCAAATTGTATGATTCAAAGACAGTAGANGATGTTATATCNTCACTTGAAGGAACTTCATACTACAATCCACTGAAGAAAGCATTAGAATCTCGCAATTCAGACAGCTTGCAACCTCTTGAAGATACACTTGATTTGATATACTACAGAAATTTGGTTTCAAACCAACCTTCTGGTGGTGCAGATGTCGAAGTTTATAGAAATTTCGTACAACTTAAGGTGGATATTGCCAATATTAAAACATTATTGAGAATGAGGCACCGTGGAATAGGCTCACATGATGAGTTGTTGATTAGTGGTGGCACGCTCGCAACAGATGTGTTAGCAAGTACGCAATCTTTAGAAGATTTATTATCATCTTTAGAAGGCACTAAATATTTTGAGTTACTTGAGCCACATTTGAAACCAGATTCAGTTGATTTAAATTCTTGTGTCCATTCTTTAGATGAGTATATGGCAAAGAAAACAAAGAGATTTTCATATCTTTATCCCTTATCAGTTCTACCCGTTCTAGATTATTTATTGAAAAAGGAAAGAGAAGTGTATAATCTCCGAGCAATTGTCAGAGGTAAGCAGGCAGGTCTTGCTAATGATATTATTGAAGAGTTGGTGGTAGTCTAATGGAGATTGCAGTAGTAGGAGATGATTTGTTCACAATTGGCTTTAGGCTCGTTGGTATCGAGAAATGGTTTAATGTGAGTGAGGATGTTAGCGTTGATGATGCAGTAAAATCTGCAATTAGTGACAAAGAAATAGGAGTTATTGTTATTCATGATAAAAACTGGAAGGAATTAGAACCTTCCCTAAGAAAAAAACTAAGTAATAGCGTAAAACCAACGGTAATAGCCATTGGTTCTGAAGTTGATCAAGGTCTTAGAGACCGTATCAAAACCGCTGTAGGAGTTGACCTATGGAAATAAAAGGAGAAATATATAGAGTGTCAGGGCCGGTTGTAACGGCCAGAGGTGTTTCACCTCGTATGTACGACGTGGTACTAGTAGGCCACGAAAAATTGATGGGTGAGGTCATTGGTCTGGAAGATGATGATGTTACAATTCAGGTGTATGAAGATACATCTGGAGTCAAACCTGGTGAACCTGTAGAGAATACAGGAGAGCCCCTATCTGTAGAGTTAGGTCCCGGTCTTCTCACATCAATTTATGATGGTATCCAAAGACCACTACCTGTATTGCAGGAAAAAATGGGAGACTACATTGAAAGGGGAGTCACTGCNCCAGGATTAGATCACTCTAAGAAATGGGATTTTGTTCCTACAGTTGATGTTGGTGCTTCCGTGGATGGTGGTCAAATGATTGGTACAGTTCAAGAAACTCCAACAATTTCTCACAAAATTTTAGTCCCTCCTTTTTCCTCTGGTAAAGTTACAGAATTGAAGAAAGGAACCTACACTGTCGATGATATCATTGGTAAACTAGATGATGGTACTGAGTTAAAGTTAATGCAACTTTGGCCGGTTCGTGTTCCTAGACCTTATAATAAGAAATTTAGGCCAGATATTCCGCTAGTTACTGGAACTAGGACTCTTGATGGTCTTTTCCCAATTGCAAAAGGAGGTACTGCGGCAATTCCAGGAGGATTTGGTACTGGAAAAACAGTAACTCAGCAAACCCTTGCAAAATGGTCAGACGCTCAGATTGTGGTCTATGTAGGATGTGGAGAACGTGGTAACGAAATGACTGAAGTTTTAACCGAGTTTCCGCACCTTAAAGATCCTAAAACAGGAGGTCCTTTAATGGATCGAACTGTTCTGATAGCTAACACATCAAACATGCCTGTTGCAGCTCGTGAAGCCTCTGTTTACACAGGAATAACTTTGGCTGAATATTATAGAGATCAAGGTTACGACGTGGCTATGATGGCAGATTCAACCTCTCGCTGGGCTGAAGCAATGCGTGAAATTTCTTCGAGACTTGAAGAAATGCCAGGAGAAGAAGGGTATCCAGCTTATCTTGCAGCACGTTTATCTGAGTTCTATGAGAGAGCCGGTCGAGTTCAAACGAAGAACGATGAGAGTGGTTCAGTTACAGTTATTGGTGCAGTATCACCTCCAGGAGGAGATTTCTCTGAACCTGTAACGCAAAACACGTTAAGAATTGTAAAAGTATTTTGGGCTTTGGATTCAAAACTCGCTCAGAAGAGACACTTTCCAGCTATTAACTGGCTAACTAGTTACTCTCTCTACAACCGCAGTTTGGAAGGCTGGTATACTGAAAACGCTGGAGATCAATGGAACGACAGCATTGCTACTGCAATGTCTGTACTTACTGAAGAATCTAAGTTACAAGAAATTGTCCAACTTGTAGGTTCTGACGCACTTCCAGAAGATCAGCAGTTAACTCTTGAAGTAGCTAGAATGCTCAGAGAGTTTTACTTACAGCAAAACGCTTTCCATGACGTGGATACTTACTGTAAAACTCAGAATCAATCTAAATTCTTATCAGTTATTTTGCATTACAAAGATCTAGCTGAAAAAGCTATGAGCGGCGGAGTTGAACTTGAAAAGGTTATTGGTTTACCAATTCTAGAAGATATTGGTAGAGCTAAGTTCGAGGAAAATATGGTTGAACTTTTAGATAAGTACGATAAAACAATGGCAAATGATTTTGCTAAGTTAATGGAGGAAGCATAATGCAAAAAGAATATAAAACTATTAGAGAAATTTCTGGGCCGTTAGTTTTTGTTGAAAAAACTGAACCAGTATCTTACGGTGAACTGGTACAAGTATCACTTCCCGATGGTACAACAAAGAGAGGTCAGGTTCTTGATACCTCTCACGAAATAGTTGTAGTTCAGATTTTCGAAGGAACGTCCGGAATCAACAAAGAATCTGGAGTTAAATTTTTGGGAGAAACAATCAAGATTAATCTTTCTAAAGATATGTTAGGAAGAATTATGAGTGGTGCAGGAGAACCAATAGATGGCGGTGCACCTATAATTCCAGAGCAAAGACAAGAAATCATAGGAGCAGCTATTAATCCATACTCAAGAGATTCTCCATTAGAATTTATTCAAACTGGAATATCAACGATTGATGGTTTGAATACTTTAGTTATGGGTCAAAAATTACCCATTTTCTCTGGAGCAGGTTTGCCACATAATGACATTTCTCTTCAAATTGCACGTCAAGCTCAAACCTTGGGTGCAGACAGAGATTTTGCGGTTGTTTTCTGTGCAATGGGTATTACTGATGAAGAGGCTCAATACTTCATGGCAGATTTTGAAAGAACTGGGGCACTTAGCAGAGCAGCAGTTTTCATGAATTTGGCAAGTGATCCTGCAGTTGAAAGATTGATTACACCAAGAATGGCTTTGACAACAGCAGAATATCTTGCTTTTGAGAAAGGATATGATGTTNTAGTAATTTTGACAGATATGACAAATTATTGTGAAGCATTGAGACAGATTGGAGCAGCTCGTGAAGAAGTTCCNGGCCGNCGTGGTTACCCTGGNTACATGTATACTGATTTGGCTCAGATTTATGAGCGAGCAGGTCTTATCAAAGGCAAATCAGGTTCAGTTACACAAATTCCAATTTTGACTATGCCTGGTGATGATATAACTCACCCAATTCCAGATTTAACNGGTTATATTACAGAAGGACAAATCGTTGTTGCCAGAGATTTACACAGGAAAGGAATTTATCCTCCAAACTATGTTTTACCATCTCTTTCTCGTTTAATGAACGCAGGTATTGGCGATAAGAAGACTCGTGAAGATCATAAACAGGTTAGTGACCAGCTTTATGCAGGATACGCAGAAGGTAACGATTTACGTGGTCTTGTTGCTATTGTAGGTAAGGAAGCTTTATCTGACAGAGATCAAAGACTCCTTGAATTCGCTGACGAATTTGAAGAAAGATTTGTAACTCAAGACAGAGAGGAAAACCGTTCAATTGAAGATACATTAGAAATTGGATGGGATATGCTAAGTAAATTGCCTGAGTCAGCTCTTACTAGAATAGATCGTAAGACACTAGAAAAATATCACCCAGCTTACAGGAAAAAATAATTAAATGAGTACATCAGACGTCAAGCCTACGCGAATGGAGCTTATCGAGACTAAGCGCAAGATTAAGCTCTCGAAAAGTGGTTACAAGTTACTGAAAATGAAGCGTGATGGTCTGATTATGGAATTCTTTGAGTTATTACCTAAAGTGAAAGATTTGAGAAGTCAATTATCTGCATTGTACTCAGATGCTATGGAAAAGTTAGCCATTGCTGTAGCAGCTGATGGTAAAACTGCATTAGAATCAGCCGCTAATTGCTTGAATAAAGCCCCAGAGGTGGAATTATCTTCTAAGAACATAATGGGAGTTGTTGTACCTTCAGTTGAGGTAACTGCGGTCGAAAAATCGTTAGGGGATAGGGGTTACGGTTTGATCGGTACTTCTATTCGCGTAGAT
>PBPR01000009.1 GCA_002724775.1 Methanobacteriota archaeon | reverse complement strand
GGCTGCTAAGAAAGTATCAAAGAAGATTGTTGTCCTAGGTGACCCTGCTGTAGGAAAGACCAGTTTAATTCGTCGATTCGTTATAAACGCTTTCGATGATAAATATTTAACTACAATTGGAGCAAAAATCGTAAAGAAAGAAGTGCAACTGAGATCTGGCGGTGCTAAACCAGATATCGATGTTACGCTTATGATTTGGGATGTAGCTGGACAAAAGACACTCGGTAACGTCAAACAAGCATACTACCGTGGCTCAGAAGGTGCAATGATTGTTTGTGATATTACAAGACGTGAAACTTTACTTTCAACTATTGATTGGATTAAAACCTTGATGCAAGTTACTGGAGAAATCCCTGTTGTTCTTCTTGCAAACAAATGTGATTTAATGGATAAAGCATTATTCGGTGAAAAAGAAATGTCTGAAGTTTCTAAGAAACTCAATGCTCCATTTATGATGACATCTGCGAAAGATGGACGCAATGTAGGGGAAGCTTTCCAAAATATATCGGAAAGTATGGTTGAGGGAATGTAAGAAGGGCCATAAGCCCTATGGACGATTTCTACGACACAGACATTGGAGTACAAACTTCAGACATTTTAGTACTGCCTAGTGCCTTTTTAGGTACGTTATGGACAGAATTGCAGTCTCTTGGTAATGATAATACTAGAAAAATAATGTTCAAGTGTGGACATACAGTAGGCGTTAATTTATCTGTAAATTATGCTGGAATGGGATCAGAAGACCTTGATATGGTTCTGAATCAAGCATGGGCTGAAGCTGGTTTAGGGCATCTATTTGTTTTAGACACTAATGTTGAAAAAGTAATTGTTAAAGTAGAAAATTTACTTGAAATAGGAATTATTGGTAAAGAACATAATTGTGATTTTACTTCAGGTTGCTTAGCTGGAGTGCTTGAGGGGCTCCTACAACAACCTTATAGCGTGGCTGAAGATATGGTGGGTGAAGACGAAAGAGTTTTCACATTTGAGAAAAAATAAACATGGCTGGAAACTGGAAAAAAACATTAGATGATTTACTGTACAACGGCGACCTTGATGGAGCCTATAATTTACTTGATGGAATATTAAGAGACAATTCTGGAGATATTAAAGCTAGAATAGCTTTTGGTAAAGTTCAGTACGAACTTGGGGACCCTGATAATGCAAGAAATACATTTGAGACAGTTCTTAAGCAGAGTCCTAACCATCCTGAAGCTTTGAAGGGGAGAGCTGAGGTTTGTGAGCTATTAGGTGATTATGAAGAAGCAATAAGATCATACCACCAAGCAACACAACATGCTCCAAAAAATATTGATACNTGGAANTCNATGGGAATNTTATTNACCAAATTAAAGAAATTTGGTAAAGCNGACAANTGCTGGAATGCNATTTTNAGATTAAATTCTAANGATGCNGANGCTTGGTATAACAAAGGATANGCAAANATGCTCGTCCAAAAATACGATGATGCTGAAAANTGTCTCAAAANAGCNATTCAATTTAAACCAGANATGAAAGAAGCNCACAATGATTTAGTTATGGTTCTTAGAAAGAAAGGNGANAACAAATCAGCTCTNAAGGTTTGNATNCATGCNTTGAAATCTCANGAAAATGATGATACANTNCACNGAAANAAAGGNAATATNCTNTATGCACTTGATGAACCTGAAAAAGCTTTAGAAGCATTTGAAAAGGCATTAGATTTGAATCCATATGTTGTCGATACATGGGTTAACAAAGGTACCGTTTTATGGAAAGGCTTAACTGAAAGAGATAAGGCCTTAGCTGCTTTTGATAAAGCTTTAGAAATTAATCCTAATTTTATGGCTGCTGTTGATTCAAGAATAAATCTTATGGCTGAAATACAGGCTAATAAGCCAAGTATTTGGAAAAGAATATTCGGCNGATAATACACAACACATTTAATGAGGGGCCGCATGAGGAAGGTCCTTGGCTAATGATATACCTCTTGAAGAACTTATGGAACTTTGGCGTTCCTTCTTTCAGGATTCTAGAAATAGACCTGTAGATAAATTTGGAAAGGAAGCGTCAGCTCCAAAATGTACAATGTGTAAAGGTACAGGACTGAAAGATGAACTTCTATGTCCAAAATGTAAAGGTGAAAGAGTTGATTCAGATAGTATTCCCACATACAGTGATGAAATTCAAAAAGTATCAAGGGAATATCCTGACGGTGAAAGATCAGTTAGTGTGACATGGGAAGCTGTAGCCGATTTCAACGGAAGACTGTCCAGTAATTTAAGATGGAATTTAGATGAAACTTTAGAATCTGCAAAATACGTTGTTCAAGAATTTATTGATGAAGATACAAAGGATAGAGTAAAAGAAGAGCACCGCACAAAGATTGACTTAGATGTTGTGCCTGTTGGAATTCCTGACGAGTTATATGAAGTAGAGATTAGCGGATTACGTAAAGAGCATCTATACCGAACCGTAAAATTAAGAGGATTAGTTAGAAAAGCAACACCNGTACGCCCGAGAATGGAAATTGGAAATTTTGAATGTGATTGGGAAAGGCATAGAAATTCATTCATACAAGATTTTTTTACGATTAAGGAGCCAACGAGATGTACTTCTGAAGGCTGTAAGTGCACTGATTTCAAATTGAGGGATGATTTATCACAATACATTGATTCTCAAAAGATCGAAATACAAGAATTTCCGGAAGATTTGCCACCCGGAGCACAACCTGAAAGACTATCTGCNTATTTTGAAAGTTCTTTAGCGCACAAAGTCCAACCCGGTGACAGAGTAGCACTTGTTGGAATTATCAAACCCAAAGCACAATTCCAAGGAAGAAGACAAAAAAGTGAGTTTGATATTTATTTGTATGCTCANAGTATTGATGAAAAAGTGGGTGAAGATGAAGACGTTGAACCTACTCCTGCAGAACTTATTGAAATAAAAGAATTAGCTTTGCGCGAAGATATTTCAAACAGAATAAGAGATTCAATTGCCCCTACTATATTTGGTATGGAATGGGAAAAGAGCGCACTAGCATTACAACAATTCGGTGGAGTTGACAAAGAACTACCTGATGGAACTAGAATTAGAGGAGACATACACATGCTAATGATGGGAGACCCGGGATTAGCAAAGTCTCAACTTCTTAGATCTGCATCAAGAATAGCCCCAAGAGGAGTAATGGCAACTGGTAAGTCAACATCTGCCGCGGGTTTAACCGCTGCTGCAGTAAGAGATGAATTTGGCGAGGGTAGATGGAGTTTAGAGGCAGGTACCCTAGTGCTCGCGTCTGGAGGAATTGCCTGTATTGATGAGATAGATAAAATGTCTGAAGAAGATCGATCTGCTATGCACGAAGCAATGGAGCAACAAACCATTAGTATTGCAAAAGCAGGAATTAATGCTCAGCTAAAATCCAAATGTTCTGTTTTGGCTGCCGCAAATCCAAGAAGAAGTCGATTCGATATGACAATGCCTTTACCNCCTCAAGTAAANATGCCTGTCTCACTTCTCAGCCGTTTCGATGTGTTTTTTATAATTACAGATGCACCGGACCCCGACAGAGATAAATTACTGGCAGACAGAATTCTGGAAAGTCATCAGGCTGGAGAGGCTTTGACTCCTGGTGAAGTTCCTGAGCAGGAAACTACTAGAAATCTTGAAGGACCTATAGACACAAGATTATTGAGGTTATACATCTCTTACGCCAGAAGATTAAGACCCATAATGACTCATCAAGCCCAAACTAGAATCAAAGAATATTATACTAGGCTAAGGAGCGTTTACCACAATCTTGATGATCAAGACAAAACAATGCCTATCACTCCAAGACAGCTTGAATCAATTATTAGATTAGCTGAAGCAAATGCAAAAATGTACCTTTCTGAAACTGTTGATGTTAAACATGCTGAAAGCGCAATTGAGCTAATGGATTTATTCTTGAATGTTACATTAGGAGGTGATGTAGACTTTGCGTTCTTTGGATTAGATGCTGAACAAAGAAGAAAAGAGACTGATCCGAGAACAGTTCTCTTAGAAATATTAGCTAACGGACCAAGCGAGGGAATGGACGAGCAAGAAATATATGACTTCATGGAAGAAAAAGGCTTTGACAGAAGAAAATCTGAATTAACACTTAAGCAAATGCGCGAAGAAGGAATTATATTACAAGAAAATGTCTATGGAAAATACCGAAGAACATAAATGAATAACAAAATTTTATTTAATTCTCCCGATTTTGACGATCCTATTCCTGAATTAGAACAGTATTCAACNCCACCTGATATTGCATTTGAAATCATTAAAAAAGTGAATTCTTCAGGAAACTTATCTGGNAAAGTGGCTGATTTAGGCTCNGGAACTGGAAGATTGNCAATTGCCGCCGCNTTGCTCGGNGCTGATGTGACTGGATACGAAATTGATTCTGAGGCTATGTCAATAAGCGAGAAATATTCATCTCAAAATAATCTTGACATTAAGTGGATTAATGCAGCTGTTGAAGGAATAGACACTGAATTTGACACTGTAATCATGAATCCACCATTTGGATCACAGAGACCTGGAGCTGACAAAATTTTCTTAGAGAAGGCTATGGAAATTGCAACTAATGTTTGGACCATACATTTATCTGAAACTAGAAAATTCATAGAAAAAATTATTGAAAAGAATAATTTTCACGTAATTGAATTATATGAATTTGAGTATCCCTTGAAGAANAGTATGCCATTTCACTCAAAAAAGGTTAGTGTAGAGAACGCAATCCTTTATCATATAGCCTCTCTGCCAAAATAATGAAGCAACCCGGAGACGTACTCGCAAGCGCTATGGAATACATGCCTGGAAAAGGAGTTTACGAAGATAATGGAGAATTGATTGCTGGAGTCTGCGGAAATGTGAAAGAAGATACTGAAAATATGATTATCAGTATTGAGCCTTCTGTATCAGTTCCCGTTGAATTTAAAGAAGGAGACAAAGTTTTCGGTAAGATTCAAAGTGTTCGAGATAGTATGGTATCTGTTGAATTATTAAAAATCAAAGGAATAAAGAGATCTATTGGAAATTATACTGTTGGAACATTGCACATTGCTAAAATGTCAAAGGAATTTGTTTCAAATGTTAGAGACTTATACCAAGTCAACGACTTGATTCAAGCAACTGTCATCAAATCAAAACCTGCTATTGAACTAACTACTAGCCACGAAGACGATGGTGTAGTTTATGCTAAATGTGATGTAACACATGAAGATTTGAAAGTGGTTGATGGAAAACTATGGTCTGAGGAATTAAGAAAAGTAGTAGACCGCAAGATATCAAAACAATATGGTAAAGTTCAAGTTTAGTTTAGCTTTACTAGCCTCAATTTTACTATTACCACTAACTNCTGCAGAAATACAAGTTACTGCCAACGAAGAATCCAATATCTTATTTGTTAATTCCGGAGATAAAGTAATCTTTAGAGCTTTTGGAATCGAGAATTCATCATCTATTTTGTGGGACTTTGGAAGAAATATCAGCGGACCAGATACTCGATATTCTAATTTAACTGAAGTAGAATATACTGTACATGCTTCTGGAAGATATAATATTACCTTAACTGCAAATTATGAAGACAAAGAACCTATAATCAAGGAAATAATACTAATAGTCTCTTTTGAAGAAACTTTCAAGGAAGAGGTTGTTCACAGTGAAGCACTATTCTTTGCAATAGCTGGTGCCGAGATTATAATGAGTCTGGGGCTGGGCTACTGGACTTCTGTTATTAGGAAAGAAAAAGTCTACCTTTGACGTCTGCTTACTGCAATTAACGATAATATTAGTGTAGAAACTAATAATGATAATGAAGGAAGTTCATCTGAAGATTCTGAGTCGGGTGAATTAGAAGAACCATCAGTATCTCCATCTTCCCTGTCAAAACCTACCTCTACAGTAGGACCATAGAAATCATCGAGACCTCTATCTATGCCATCCTTCCAAACTACTATAATGTCAATAGGATAGGTACCAGCTTTATCAAACGTAATTGAGAAATTTACAGTCTGATCTGTTACCTTGTGGTTAACAGTGGTTCCATTAGGATAAAGAATCTTGATATCAAAATATTCAACTTCTCCAGTTGTTTTACTGAAGTCCATTTCAAAAGTACCGCCTACGTCAATTAATTTAGTACTGAAATAAGCCACGAAATTTTTCATCTCAGTTATTTTTACGTCTATATCCTTGCTAATCGAAGATTTCATACCTCCGTCGTCACTTACAGTTAGAGTTACTGTGTATGTTCCTGTCTTATTTGCAATCCAAGTAATATTGTCTTCACTAGAATAACTCTCACCATTAATGGACCATGCATATGATGTGACACTACCTTCTGAGTCAGAGACCGACGAATTAAATGTATAAACTGAATCTTCATGTGAATAAATAAAATCGACGGAAGGTGCTGTATTGGGTATAATCTTGAAGTTTGTTGCTGTTTGCGAACTCCAAATTCCATCATCATCTTGAACTTCTAATTTCATTTGATAAATGCCAGTTTCATTGAATGCACGAGTGAATTGATTTTGTTCTGAAATTACTTCATTATTGAAATACCATTTGAATGCAACTAAATTTCCATCAGGGTCAGATGATGATGAGGTAAATATTAGACTAGAAAATTGATAATATTGTGGTGTTAAACCGCCCAATGAGTCAGGACTTATTACAATCGATGCAGTAGGAGACTGGTTAGGAGGTAATACATTCACAATCGCTTGATAGTATGAAGAGTAAATGCCAGACTCAGAATCTTGAGATCTAAAAACTATTTCATATGAACCTTGAGAATTAGTGAGATTAGTCAAAGTTATTGGAGAACCAGATAGCCTGAATAATAAATCTGGATTACCATCATTGTCATAAATATCCCAATAATAATCACACTCAATTTCATCTTGATTGTTATCTAAACATTGAGCAGTGATTTCTAAAATATCTCCCTCTTTAATTGAGCCGCCACTGGTAAAATCTATAACTACTTGTGGAATAGGAGGAAGTACAATCATTTGCTGCGTTTCGTTAACTGTATCTCCATCATATGTTATGGAAAGTTTAACTGTGTGTGTTCCCTCTTGGAGGTCATTAAATGTAAATATTTCAGAGTTGCCAATATAGGACCAACTTCCCTCGTCGTTCCAAAGAACTTCCCAATAAAAATCTAAATCTGCATCTGGATCGTTAACGCAAGGCTGCGGCTCTGGATACATTTCCGTGCAAGCCCTAAAGGTAGCTGTTTCACCAATGTGCAGCGTTGGAGGCTCAATCCCAAAATTAACATCAATATCACTATCACCGCCACCACCGTCTCTTCCTGATACTGTTAGGTTAGCTCGAGAACTAGAACTATCTGAACTCCATTCGCTATTATTATCTCTAACTTGAAAAGTAACTGTATGCTCTCCAACGCTAAATGTTGAGGAAGATATCATGATATTGTGATTTTCTGAACCTGAAGCCAAAACGCCATCTATCGAAGAATTCCAATAAAAATAAGTCATACCCTCTCCATTACAAACAGAACAATCTGAACTAAAAGAAACATCTTCATCTTGTTGATTATCTACNGTNTTTGGAGTAATCTCNACCATGTACACTTCAGGCTCAGCTACTGCTTCATTGGACACAAGTGCTGAAACTACTAACGCAAAAGCTANAATTAAGAAATAACGCATTTTACACCTTACAACTAATTATTATGACTGCATTTAATGCTTGCCTTTTTTTTCNGCTAATTTGGCTTTCCTTTGATTAATCTTATCCCTTCTCGAATCTGTGTGGTGCATAGGATACATTAATTCTCCTAAACTTGGCATGTCTTTGTTCATTCTCTTAGCTACCATTTTCAAGATNTAATAGCTTAAAAAAGCACCAAGTCCTATTCCA
Source organism: Methanobacteriota archaeon (assembly GCA_002724775.1). GTDB lineage: Archaea > Thermoplasmatota > Poseidoniia > MGIII > CG-Epi1 > CG-Epi1. Next base: position 2,310 of record PBPR01000009.1, on the reverse strand, counting down.
ATTAATGGATATAAGTTCATTCAAAATCAGGTTCAAACTCAGCTTGAAGTTCACTCATTACTTGATTAAGTAAACCATCAAATCTTTTACTACGATATTCACGTGGCCCNCCCATATCTGTTTGAACTTTNGCNATGAAAGTAGTATCTTCNGTTTCAAGCTCAATACGGCATATTGATTCTTCCATGGNNATTCAAATTGAGGTGATATTTAAGACTTAATATGNTTACATTCTGAAAACACCGAAATCTGTTTTTTCAGTGTTTCCATTCATTGCTGTTGANAANCCTAAAGCCAATATCATTCTTGTGTCAAGTGGGTCAATNACTCCATCATCCCATAATCTTGCTGTAGAATAATANGGATTACCTTCATCNTCATATTTCTGCAATATCGGGTTACGAATATTNTCTATNTCTTTTTGACTNAATTTAGAACCNGTNGATTCAACTTGATCTTTTTTAATTGTTGATANAACATCNGCTGCTTGCTCTCCACCCATCACNGANATNCTAGAATTAGGCCACATCCACATCTGTCTAGGCTGATAAGCTCGTCCGCACATTCCGTAATTTCCGGCTCCAAAGGAACCTCCAATTACCACTGTAAATTTAGGAACATTTGCATTTGAAACTGCCATGACCATTTTAGCACCATCTTTGGCAATTCCTCCAGCTTCGTAATCTTTACCTACCATAAAACCAACTATATTCTGTAGAAATACCAGCGGAATTTTGCGTTGACAACACATCTCGATAAAATGTGTCGCTTTCAAAGATGATTCTGAAAACAATACCCCATTGTTGGCAATGATACCAACTGGATATCCCATTATCTTAGAGAAACCACAAACTACTGTTGTTCCATAATTGGCTTTAAATTCATGAAACTTGGAAGAATCGACAATTCTAGCAATTATTTCTCTAACATCGTACGGCTTACGAGAATCCTTAGGAATTATTTGGTATAATTCTTCAGGGTTGAACAAAGGCTCTTCCGGTTCACTTATTGACATAAGTGGTTTAGGTTTTCTATTCAAATTAAAAACAATATCTCTTGCAATTTCGAGTGCATGTGAATCATTCATTGCATAATGATCGGCTACACCGCTCTTCCTTGTATGAACTTCAGCTCCGCCTAAATCTTGTGAAGTTACAACCTCTCCAGTTGCTGCTTTAACTAGAGGTGGGCCTCCCAAAAAAATAGTACCCTGTTCCTTAACAATTATAGTTTCATCAGACATTGCTGGAACGTAAGCCCCTCCTGCCGTGCAAGAACCCATCACAACTGCAATTTGAGGAATGCCTTTTGCTGACATCTGAGCTTGATTGTAAAATATTCTGCCGAAATGATCTTTATCAGGGAATACTTCATCTTGCATAGGAAGAAATGCTCCTCCTGAATCAACTAAATAAATGCATGGAAGATTATTTTCCTGAGCGATTTCTTGAGCTCGCAAGTGCTTCTTAACTGTAAGTGGAAAATAAGTTCCGCCTTTAACAGTTGCATCATTTGCAATAATCATTACCTCTCTACCATGTACTACCCCAATACCTGTAACTATCCCAGCTGATGGAACTTCATTTTTGTACATGTCAATAGCTGCTAAGGTAGATAATTCTAAAAATGGAGTATCTTGGTCGATTAGTAAATCTATTCTATCTCGGGCGAGTAATTTTCCCCTGTCCTGGTGCTTTTTCACTGCGGACTCTTTACCACCTCTACTAACTTCTAAAATCTTATTTTTTAAATCCTTTACTAATTTTTTGTTGTACTCTAAGTTTGCTAAAGATTCATCACTGTTCGGATTATGATTGCTTTTTATTGTACTCATTCATCCTCCAATTCAAACATGAAATCACCTTCTTTAACTTGACCGCCGACTTCCGCATCAGTCATTTTTGATATTGTACCATCTCTAGGTGCAGTTAGCCTATGTTCCATTTTCATAGCTTCAAGAACTAAAACAACATCTCCTTTGGAGACTGAAGAACCCTTGGAGGCTTTACTATCTAGTAACTTTCCAGTTATAGGACTTAAAACTCGATCTTCACTAATTTCTTCTTGCTCACTTGAGTCAAACCTAACTCTACTATGCTTGAAGAAATAGTTTTTACCATTTGCAAAAACATATATTTCATCGAGACTTTTCTCGGAATAACAGATAGAATTTGAATCTCCGAATTTAACATTAATCCCCCCATCCAACATCTTAGAATAAGTGCCTGAATGTTCCTCATCGCCTACTAAAATAGTAAAACTATCTCCCGTTTTTCTTATTTTTACATCAAAGGACTTATCACCTAACAC
>PBPR01000049.1 GCA_002724775.1 Methanobacteriota archaeon | reverse complement strand
TGGAAACTTGCCAAAAGATCAACCAGTACAAATGCTCAGATTTGCAAATAGAGTGCCCCTGCTTTATCAAGCGGGAGGTTGTGCAATTACCAAGGCAATTCAAAGTATCAATTGGAGACTATATGGCCTTGAGCAGAAAGGGGGAAAGGGAACTCCTAGCGGTCCAGCGATTATTTTAATCCACGTTGCGTCCACGAATATTCCATTTACATCGGAAGCGAAGGAAGCTATAGCTGATATCACTGAAATTAAGAAAGAAATTGTCTTGGCTCTTAGAAATAATGCAAAAACACTAGCTAGGCATCTCAAAAAGCAAAAGAAAAGGGCTAAGGTAAGCGAAAAATTTGATTTAGTTCAAAAAGTACTTCCTGCCATTGCTGAAAAAACATCTAGTGTGGTTGGTAAACCTGTGCCAAATTTAGACAAAGTGGTAGCTGCAATAATGGATGTTGTCTGGATTGAAGAAAATATTGAATTCAATAAGGAAGGAATTAATATAGAAATTCAAATAACAAACTATAGGCTAAGGTCTGCGAACTTTAAACTTCGAGCAGAAGTACCTGGGCACTCAATCAAAAATGCTGAACCTAGACCAGGAAAACGTAGCGGAAATCAAGTAATCTGGTCCGTTGGGCTACCAACTACAGAGTCTACAAAATACAAAATAAGCATTCCTGACGGAAACAGAAGTACTTTCGAAGGACTAGAGTTATGGATAGAGGGAATGGACTCTACAAATATAATAGGTGCGGAAGCGTGGACTGGTGTTGCAGATCCTGGAATTAGTGAAGCAATTGAAGCCCAAAAACAGGGCTTAAGTTAATGAAATTACCAAACTACCTTAGAAAACGAAGAGGCCTACTACAAATCAAAAAGAAGAATAAATGGGAAAATTGGAATCCTTTCCACTCTAAGTTATCTGCTTACGTTCTTGCAGGTGGCGAAAATTGGCCTTTTCAGAAAAACAGTAAAATTCTATATTTAGGTTCTGCAGAGGGAAATACTATAAGTTATCTGTCTGAAATCTGTAAAACTAACACAATAACTGCTGTTGAAATTTCATCTGTGGCAATGGCTGAACTGATGCCAATAGTTAAAGAAAAGAAAAACATTATTCCTTGTCTATTTGACGCCCATTTCCCTGAAAAATACCGAATCCAAGCAAATAATCCTGAAATCATTTACCAAGATATCGCACAAAGAGACCAAGTTGATATTTTTCTCAGAAATTGTGAATATTTCAAACCCAAATATGGATATTTGATGCTCAAAACTCAGTCAATTGCAAGTAAAGAGAAAAATATTTTTGAAGATACTGAAGAAAGATTAAAAAAATATTTTGACTTAGTTGAAAGGGTTAACATCCATAAGTGGGCTAAAGGACATTCTGCATATTATATGCATTAATGGAGCCATCGGTGGGAATCGAACCCACGACCTGCGCCTTACCAAGGCACCGCTATACCCCTTAGCCACGATGGCTCGAGTTTAGACTAAAGGATGTCCTAAAAAGAGTTTAGCATAAATCAAAGTTTAGAATCTACCCAAAGATTATTAGCCCCCATGCTATTATCCTGCAAATATTGAAATAAAAAACATGGTAAAATACATTAAAGAAAGAAGGAGTAAGAGTGAAATTCTCAAAAGTTTTGAACCACTTGTAAGAAAATGGTTTAATGAAAGATTTAATGATTTGACTCCTCCTCAAGCTATGGCAGTTCCTTTGATTAAAAATAAAGAAAATGTCTTAGTTTCAAGTCCTACTGGCTCTGGTAAAACNTTAACTGCTTTTCTAAGTATTTTAAATGATTTTTTCAAAAAATATCGAAAGGGGAATTTCGAGGAGGGGGTCCACGCAATATACATTTCTCCGTTAAAAGCACTTGCAAATGATATAGATAGAAATCTCAGACAACCTCTAGATGAGATGATGTCACTAGCTGAAAAACTCGAGATGGATATCCCTGAGATAAAAGTCGCTGTGAGATCTGGCGATACCTCTCTTAAAGAAAGGGCAAGGATGGTACGAAAACCTCCTCACATCTTAATTACAACTCCAGAAAGTTTAGGACTATTGCTCTCCTCAAAAAAATTCAGAGACCATTTTAGAAAGACTAGATACATTATTTTAGACGAAATACATGATCTAGCAAATAATAAACGAGGAACGCATCTCTCATTATCTGTAGANAGATTGGCTGAAATAATTGATGAGGAGCCTGTAAGAATTGGACTTTCAGCTACGCAAGCACCTATTGAAGATATAGCTGGTTTTTTAGGCGGNTACAAGAATAATAAACCAAGNCCGGTAAATATTGTAGATGTTAAAGAAAGAAAACACCTAGATCTTAAAGTTCTATGTCCTGTTGATGATCTCACACTGCATTCAACTGAAATTATCAATAGTAAAATGTATGATATGCTAGTTGATTTAGTTAAGGATCATAGGACTACCTTAATTTTCACAAATACTAGAGCCGGAACTGAATCTATAGCTATGCAGCTTAAGGAAAGGGGTATCGAAAAGTTAGCTGCCCACCATGGTTCTCTCTCCAAAGAAATGAGATTTGATGTTGAAAAAAAATTGAAGGCTGGTGAAATGGATGTTGTTATTTCCTCTACAAGCTTGGAATTAGGAATAGATATTGGGTATGTTGATTTGGTAGTCCAAATAGGATCACCTAAATCAATAGCTAAAGGATTACAGAGGATAGGAAGAGCTGGTCACGCATTAAGGGCTATTTCAAAGGGTAGATTAGTGGTTTTTGACTCAGACGACTTGATTGAATGTGCTGTGCTAGTTAAGTCTGCATATGAAGGCGAAATTGACCGTGTTTCTATACCTGAGAAGGCTACCGACGTCCTTGCACAATCTATAATCGGAATGTCTTTAGATAAACAGTGGAATGTTGATGAAATGTTCAAATTAATTTCATCTGCTTACCCATATCGANACTTATCGAAAAGCGAATTTTTAGACATACTTGATTTTCTCGGTGGAGATGCGCTTGANAAACACGGTGTTTATCCTAAAATATGGTATGATAAAAANAAAAAAGAAATTGGAATCAAGAGAGGATCACGACAAATTTATAATATGAATATTGGAACAATACCTCAAGAAATAAACTATGCTGTTGTTTTAGAAGGAAGAGGCATACAGTTAGGAAACTTATCTGAAAAATTTGTTGAGAATTTATCNAAAAATGATATTTTTGTTCTGGGCGGAAGGACTTATCAATATATCGAATCTGATAGATCGACCGTTGTTGTCAAAGATGGTTTGGGTAGAAAACCAACTGTTCCATCTTGGTCTGGTGAAATGCTGCCTCGATCTTTTGACTTATCGGAATCTGTAGGTAAGTTTAGAAATGATATCGAAGAAAAATTAGAAAATAAAGATAAAGACATTGAGGAATGGTTAAATGATGTCTACAAATTAGATAAAGGTGCGGCAAGAACTGTAATTTCTCATCTAGATGAACAGAGAAAACTTTGTGGATTCATTCCGTCTGATAGAAATTTACTGGTTGAAGGATACATAGATAATAGAGGACGTAACGGAGCAATTTTTCATTTCCCCTTTGGAAGAAGGGTAAACGATGCACTGTCACGAGCCTTTGCATTCGAGTTAGGTAAAGAAATCGGAAGTAGTGTCAGAATCTCTCTTAGTGATGATGCATTTCTATTGACATTTCCAACTAGACTAGCGATTGAAGGTCTTGCTGAGAGACTAATGCCACAAAATCTAGAACCTCTTCTAAGAAAGGCTATCAAAAATACTGAGATTTTTGCTCAAAGGTTCCGCCATTGTGCTAATAGATCATTTATGGTTTTAAGAAATTACAAGGGAAGAGAGATATCTTTACCAAGGCAGCAACTAAGAACTTCTCAGGTACTTGAGGCTATTAATGAGGTAGANACATTTCCAATGCTTGAAGAAGCNTATAGAGAAGTTCTTTTNGATGCATTTGATTTGAAAAATGCTCAAAATGTACTTGATGAAGTTAAGAGCGGAAAACGNAAAATAAATTATAGAACTTATTCTCCNATNCCTTCACCTTTAGCTCATGGGNTAATACTNTCNGGACTTAGCGATATTGTNCTNATGGAAGATCGNTCTGCTTTACTAAGAGAANTACATTCACAAGTNCTCGGAAAGGTTTTGGAGCAGGACGGTGGAGANAAACCTAGATTTGAAAAAGAACTAATTGATAGTTATTTTAATGAGAAAAAACCAATNATNNGNAGCGANGAAAGTTTATTAGAAGCNATAAAACAAATNGGTGGATTATATCTGCTTGANGANAGNGAAAAATCGGTNTACCGAATGTCNGACCGAGCTTCTTCTGAAATCCAAGANTTAGCAANAAACTTNATTGAAAATGGAGNTGTAGAATCNATTTGGACAGGAAGTAAAGAAACTCTNTACACATTACCAGAACTAGTTCCATACTACAAAGCANCNTATAGTAAAGATGAAAAATTAAGTNCATCTGCAAAAAAGANNTTNTCAAANATANANAANAATACCAAAATAACAAATAAAAAAGTAGCTGATGAATTACATTCCAATTACCTAGTATCTAAAGGTGTTGAAACATTTTCAAAGCGAAATATTGAGAAGACATTTAACTATGAAAAATCTTTGGACTGGATAATAAAAAAACACATAGGTTTCGTAGGACCTAGGGCCTCTGAAGAATTGGCAATGGAATTGAATCTGTCCGAAGAAATAATAAATCAAACTTTGTACGAATTGGAGGAGCAAGGGGTCGTTCAAGGAGGTAATTTTGCATTAGGGAGAAAAGTTCCACAATATCTCTTGGCAGAAGATGTAATTTATCTTGAAGCGCAATCGCACGGAGGGTTAGAAGTTGTACCTGAAGGAATATTACGTGAGTACATCGATCAAAAATTATTCAAAAAATTTGACTCATTGCAAGCCTTATTTGACCAATACACTGATGTTTCATCTCCTAGAATAGTATTTCACAGGTTGAAACAACCTAATTTAGACGAATGGTGGGAATGGCGCGACTCTGATGCTATACTGCAAGGACGCTTTTTCTCCGGAAGACTAAGATATGTTCCTGCAAATAAAATTGGAATGTACCAAGCTTTATTCAAAAGGGAGGTAAAAGGAAAAGTTCAGAATCTAATTGTGGATATGCTAAGAAGAAGTCCACCAATGACGAAAAGTGAAATAGCGAAAGAGCTGGAGATGAAAACTGAGATCATAGACGGTGCTCTAAGAAGTTTAGAAGAAGGTTTGATAATTCACAGATATAATCGTCACAGAAATCCGTGGACTACTCACAACAGATACAGAATACTGGCTGAATATGATCCTCCTGAAAATGCAGTTAAAAATTTGATGATTGATGTATTGAGAAGCTCCGGTCCTTTGACGTTTGCTGAACTACGAAGAGAATGTGGTTTACCACTTGATTCAGCCNGAAATATTATTAATCAGTTGCAAGAAGAAAANATTATTTCCAGAATCATTGTAGTTGGAGCTACGAGGCTTTTTACTTATTGTCTGCGCGAAGAACTAGATGAAATTAAAAAGACTAAAGAGAAAAATATTACGAGAGTAATATCATGGAGAGATCCTATGCTAACTCATATTAGAAGAGAAATGTACTCTAACTATGGCGAAGCATGGACAAATCCAATCATCAAAGGAGGTATGGTCTCTGGATATGTTGAATCTTGGGCTATGTCTGGTTTACTAGATGTTAGAGAGATTGTATTGAATGAAAATGTTTCAATAAAAGATTTCTTAGAAGGATTGGATGAATTCTCGCAATATCAAGAGAATTTTCACAGTAACATAATTCGAATAAAAGTATTCGAAGGAACCAAAGTACCAGATTTAGATCGAAACATCATTGAACAATTTTTAAAATGTGGGTACCAAAGAATTCGAGATTGGCTAGTTAAAGGCCCAGTTCTAGACTTATCGTACCAAGATAGAGATATCTCTGGTTACTTACTTTGGAGACAAAGAATACATCCCGAAAGAAGATTCAGAAATGCGCATGAGGCTTTTAGAGAAATGGGCGGAATACGTTCTGAGTACGAATTATCACTAAGGGTTCAAGGTCGGTTTTTCCACCCCAAGGATTATGGAAATGAAATGGAATTAGTACAAGGAGTTATGATTCCTGGCTACTCCACATACTGCAACGTTAGAGACGCCATAGTGTACAGAGATGCAAGAAATGAACCTCCGAATCCGGATGATCGTAGGTTACTTGCCCTTGCAATCGATTCAAAAGGATTACCGCGTGAAGAGCTTTACAGAAGAAGCGGGATGGATCCTGATTCATTTAANCAATCTCTTGCAAGACTTTACCAATCATTACATCTGGTTAGAACTACAAGAGGAAATTACCGCACTCTTCCTGTTAATAGGCTTTATGAGGCTGAAAAAGCNAGGTTTGTTGTTGTGAAAAGGCTAATTGAGTCTTTTGGAATCGTATCTGCAGAAGGTTTAGGAATGCTTCTTAAGGGTGAAATTCCCATGGCTGAGCTGAGAAAAATTCTGTTTAAACTTGAAGAAGAAGATGTTTTAGTCAAAGGCTTTTTCAAAGAAGGAAGCGAAACCTTGTATTGGCTACTAAAAGATGACATTGACTCAGTGAAAGGTCACTTGTTCCAAGGCAGTTTTGTTCTAAATCAAGCTGACAGACTAGCTCATTATTTGAATGAAGATGTAAAACAAAAATTTGGACTAGGAGCTTGCAACGTTATATTTAATTCTACAAGAATGACCGGAGCGTTTAAAATGTCCAAAAGAGGAAAAGATGTTGTAATAACTGAATTTGTAGGAACAAATCACGAAAGACACGTAATTGAAGCATGGTGTAGACAATGGAGATTGTCTATAGAATGGGAACTAAAGTCCGACGAAAAAGTTGAAGTTTAAATAAATTCCTTGTAGATGAAGTTTGGTATATCTGTGTGTATTTTACTAAATTGCTCTTCACTTATAACTCCTTCCTGCAGCGATTTTAAAGATTTTCTAGGTACTGTTTTTGGACCTAACACTGCCCCTGGCCTTTTTGGATCGTCTAGATAATCTGTTTCTAGCATATGTGGAAAATTNTTATTAGAGGCAAAAGCGATATTTTCNTTAGATGCCAAAAGAGAAACTGTAATGCCATGGCTGTTTTCAATAGATCCTATTCCTCCGTAATGTTTAACTAATCTAGATTTCGGAAAATTGGCTTTATTGGAGATACTTGCCAAATCAGCCATTACTTCTGGAGTTCCTGTCTCTGTGTGTAGAATTACAGATGCATCAACCTCCTTAGCCCTTTTCAAAGATTCCTTTAGAACTTGATTGCAGAGGTCCCATGTTTTTTGATCAACTTCAAAGTGAGGCCTTCCAAGTTCACCCAGACCTACAGTTACTTTTTCGTTGACTAAAGTAGTACAAAAATCGACTGCGTCAAGGTATATTTCTGAAGCTTCTTCTGGGTTGTAATGCTCTAACAGCTTAACTAATTGGACCGGATGTGGCGAGGAAATTACTGCGACTTTAGCTCCAGTTTCTCTTGCTTTCTCTGAAAGTTTTAATGTAGTTTGAACTTGTTTTTTAAATTCTTCAATCTTCTTCCAAGGAGAATANGGTTTATGAACTAAAACTAAGCGAGTNCCGCCAGCTTTCAAAAAAGATTTAACAGCTTCCTCTTTTTGCCCATTAGGGTCTAAATGAAAATGATTATCTGTTATGTCCACTAGATTATATTTGCAAACCTAATGTAATACTTTTGCCTGCTCGGCATAAAATTTATATCAACTGCCGGTTAGAAGTTTTTCTGCAATGAGCTACATAAGGAATTTAATTTTATTCGCAACTCTATTTTTTGTTGGTATTACGGCATCTAATGTCTCTGCAGATGCTGATGATTTCAACTTAGATTTTGACGACCCTGTGAGTGGTGAAGCAAGTGTGGATCCTGAAAACGTCATTGAAATGAAAGTTCAAATTGAAAATGTAGTTGAGCAACCGATGTCATTTGAAATGAAAATATTAAATGATGACGAATTACAAAGTTCAGGAATTGATGTCTGGTGGAGTCACAACGGGGATACATCATTAACTTCCAAATCCGATACAATTCCTAAAGTTGATGTATCTGACAACTCTGTAAAAAATGGAATAACTGTGTCCGTTGAAGCTACCGAAAATGCAGTGTATGGTGACTATCAAATCAATTTAAGATGTAAAGACAAAGATTCTGACGAACTTGAAGAGATTAGTTTGTCTCTTACTGTAAATGAGAAGGCTGCAGTTTCATTAGAGTTAACTAATGGCGGAGAATCANTTGGCTCTGTAGATATAGATAATCAAACNACTTATGAAATTCAAGTTAATAATGATGGNAATAAGTTAGACACTTTTACACTNACTACAAGNGGNAACGATTGGGANACAGAATTTGAAAATTCCCAAGTTACAATTGATGCTTTTTCTAGCCAAATCGTAATTTTAACAGTTACTACTGATAATAGTGTAGATTTCGGAGATGATGATAGTGTTACTATAGTAGCTACGTCACAGAACGACGCTAGCGTTGATGATTCATTGAGCCTTACTACACAAGTCAGAGTACATTATGGCTTAGAATTCTCAACGACAAGTAGCAGTATTAGCGGAGAACCTGGGGCTACTGTTTCTTTCAACTTTAAGCTTGTAAACAAATGGTCTGAAAGCGTAAACTATGAAGTTAGCAAAAAGGATTGGTACAGAGGTACTGAAGGAAATCGCCCAGATGGTTGGAGCGAGTCATCAGGAACTGGAACGCTCGCTGGGTTCCAAGAAACTAATTCTGCAAGATTCCAAGTAACTATCTCATCTGGAGCTGATGCTGGAGAAGTTGTAACAATTATTGTAGAAGCTGTCGCAAGTGATGACCAAGGAAAAGGAGAGTCAGTAACAATGGAGGTTGAAGTTCGTGTAGAAGGTGACTACAATGTACAATTATTAATGCCGGGTTCAAACGAAATTAGTGTAAATGCAGAACAACTAGTACCAATTTCATCATACATCAAAGTTAAAAATCTTGCAAAAGTTAACGATCTAATTTATGTTACAGCTGAATGGGAACTAGGAGGAAATGACTGGACTCTGGAAACTCCTCAGCCAATAAGTTTAGCCTCTAATGCCGAAAAATCTCTTTTCATAAGTGTTAAAGCACCTAAAGCAGATGCCGGNGGGCAAGCTACCTTAAAAATNCGCGTTGAATCTGGTGGTGANAGTTCGAAGTATGATGAACAAAGTATAATTTTTAGAGTAAATACTGCNCAAGATTCTAGTGGACCTCAAACNGANGAATTAGGAGAAGAAAGCGATTTTCCTGTTGACCCTATTTGGATTGTTTCAATTGTTTTAATCATAGGACTTGGAAGTTCTGCAGCATTCATGCTTAACCAAAGATCAAAAGGAGCCTTCGGAGGTTCTGGAGAAAGTACTGAAGATTATAGTGATGAATGGGCTGGCATGGAGGGTGCTGGAACACCTCCTCCTATGGCTCCACCTGAAGCCCCACCCGCAGCAGCCCCTCCACAAGCCCCACCTGCAGCAGCTCCTCCTCAAGCTCCACCTGCAGCAGCACCACCTGAAGCCCCACCCGCAGCAGCACCACCTACACCAACAGTTCTTACAATTACAGTACCTGAAGGAGTGATGGCTGGACAACAAATTCAAATTAAAGCACCGTCCGGACAATTAGTAAATGTCAAAGTTCCTGAGGGCTGTGGTCCTGGTTCGCAATTTAAAATTCAGATTTAAGCAGGCGTGGTCTAGTCTGGTATGACTAGGGGTTTCCAACCCCTCAACCTGGGTTCAAATCCCGGCGCCTGCACCACATTTCTCTGCACAATTCATTTATAATAGGTATTAAATTTAGTTATATGAAATACCTTTCACTAATTATTGTGGGACTAATGATTACATCAGGATGCTTAGACTTTTTAGATGAAGAAAATACAAACCAAGCCCCCTCTTCTGTAGCTGACTTTGTCGGCAATGGACCCTTTGAACCTGAAGAAATAATTACATTCACAGGAAAAGATAGTAGTGATCCCGATGGAGATACGCTTGAATATTATTGGGATTTTGATAAAAACGATGGTAATGATGAAAGTATTAGAGGAGACATCTCAAACAACGGTAGGATCACTCATTCATACAGCTTTGAAGGTACCTACACCGTAACCTTAACTGTAACTGATGGCGAGAATACAGCCTCATCCACTATTAAGGTAAAAATTGAAAAGAAAAATAGCGAAATTCGTGCAATAGTAAGTACAAACGATGAAGTAAATTCTGAAACTAATAATGCTGAGAAAGTAAAATTTACTTTCTCTGCAGCTGATTCTATTTCAGAAAGTAGAATTACTAAATATGAATGGGATTTTTCTTACGATTCTAGCGAAGGATTTCAAGTCGATGAAGAATCAGATGAAGATGAAATTTCATACGAATTTGACTCAGGAATATACACCATTAAAGTTAGAATAACAAATGAGATGGGAGAAAGTGATGAAGCTAGTTATTCAGATGATGTTGAACTAAAAATAAATTATAAGTATACTGAAACTAGAAATATTGATTCAGGAAATCATGAACATTTACTACAGGTTTATGGAATCCCTGCAAGATACATTAAAGCAACTCTTGAATATGAAAGTAATTCAGTGCATACTAAGGACTTAGATTTATACATTTACAATCATAGTCAAGTTAGAAATCCTGATGATGGAGATAGCGAATATGTCGCCGTAAATGACACTCATGACAATGGAAATATCGAACAAGTTAATTACATCGAATTAGATTACTACAATAGTACAGATAGGGCATGGTTTGACGAAATACATGAACTTGGTGACTGGGGTGTTGTTGTTGATCATGAAAGAACTGGTAGTAACGAATATACTGTGAAAATTGAAGTAATATATTGGGAATAAGTGTTTGAAATAAAAAAACCTTGCCAAAATTGTAAATCTTATGTTCTTAAACCAAAAGAAAAAGTAGAATTAAATTTAGAAAATATAGTGGAAAATATCAAAGAACTATCATTTGAGTTTCTTGCATTCACAGGTTCAATGCTATCACTTAGAAAAAAATGTAAAATAAATATTTATAATTCTGGCAAAATAGTAGTAATAACTAAAGACTTAAATCAAGTTCATGAAATAGCTAAAGAACTTGAAAATGTCATAGACATTGAAAAAATATAATTTGGTGATTATAAGTTGGAAAAAATACCCTTCATATCCATAGTCATTCCCACAACTGGCAATGTTAAATTCATTAAAGGACTTGTTAAGAGTGTAGATAAATTGGACTATCCAAAAGATAAATTTGAATTAATTTTGATTGGTGATGAAAAAACTGATTTGCTAGAAAGAAACACAAAAAAAGCCAATGATTTTGGAATAAAAACTGTATTGAAATATGAACCTGTAGCTGCTGGAAAAAAACGTAACATCGGTGTAGAATTAGCAAGTGGAGAAATTATAGCTTTTACAGATGATGACACAATTCTTAGAGAAGATTGGCTTAGAAACGCTGTAAAACACCTTGAAGAAAATCCAACACATGTTGGTGTGGGGGGCCCAAACTTTACGCCTAGAGAAGGACTACCGTTTGCCAAAGCAGTAGGAAGAATATTTGGTTCAAAATTTCTTTTTTCGTTCAGGTACACTATAGGACATTCAAAACCAAAAGAAATTGAACATAATCCTACTTGTAATTACATAATTAGAAAAAAAGTATTTGAAACTGTTCAGTTTCATGATACTCTATGGCCAGGAGAGGATGCTGAATTTGATATAAGACTAATAAAAAATGGATTTAGAATATTGTATGCACCTGATGTTGTTGTATGGCATCACAGGCGATCTAGACCTCTACCATTCCTTAAACAAATGTTCAATTACGGAAAAACAAGAGCACAGG
>PBPR01000048.1 GCA_002724775.1 Methanobacteriota archaeon | reverse complement strand
GAATTACGAATTCCAGCTAAAGTTCCTGCAGTTTGGCCACTATTGTAAGCTAAATGAATCGCCTTAAATCTTGAATCCCAATGATTGATAACTTTCATCATTTTCCAAGTAGAATCTGTTGAACAATCGTTAATCAAAAGNACTTCCCAATCGTATTCAACTTGATCAAGAGCTAGTTTTAGCTCCCTTGCCAATGNNGTTAGACATTCTTCCTCNTTATAGCATGGTACTACTATACTAATTTTAGAATCNGATGTCAACCAACCCTTTTCCAATTTTGAATCGTTAAAGNTCACTAATCAGCCTCAATTTGATAATCTGGTAAAATTGATAAGCTCTCACCTGGAAAATTCCATACTAGAAGGAACATTAAAACCATCCTAGTTTGGTAAGTCGGCGCAATCATAACAAATGGAGCATACCAACATATGTACCACGTAGGATAATCAGGACTGCCAAACATAAGTATCATCACTCCTAATCCTAGCATTAAAACAAATGATTCTGCTGATGAAAGACTAATGTTATCGAAATAGTTTAAGTTAGCTTTAAACAAGAAGGAAACAATAACTGCATAAAATGCAAAAAACTCGAGAGCATAAAGCCATGGAGGGGATAAACCAGTTCCTTCTTCATAAATGTAAAATCCTGCTGCGATTTGTGTTCCATAGTATACTACAAAAGAGATTGCAATTACTTTAATCGAAAATATAGTCCACCCGGATTCTGTTTTTAAACCATCATTGGAAATTAATTTATCCCACTTTCTGAGGAGCCACATTAAAATTTTGACGAAAAAATTATCCTCTCCTTCATAGCGAGAAAATTCAATTCCAGATAAATGCCTAGCAAAAATCCACCCTGCTACCATAACAAAACCCATAATGCCGAAAAAAGNGATAAAGAAATCATTGAAATTTACTCCTAAAAAATCTCTAGAACCTGTAAATTCATAGAATGCTTCTGCAAAAGATTTCATCCAATCTCCCATCCANTCTCCTCCCTGATATTCTCTGTAAACTTTGACTGCACCAGGATATCTCCACTCTAAAATGCCATAAGACAAAAGTGAAGCTACAGGTAATCCAGCTGAGAACAAAAGCCTGCCTCTCCAAGAGTATATTATGAATAGGAAAAAAGGAATCATAACTACTGGATAAAATTTCAATGCAATACCCAANCCAATTAAGAATCCTGAGGAAACGTACACAAAATCAGCTCTCGGAAATTTCTCCTCNGGCCAAAGATATTTTAGAGGAGCCAAGGTACAAAGGATAACAAACGGATCATAATGGCCTGAGAGACCTGAAGTTTCTATAGCTATAGGAAATATAGCGTAACTTATTGCTGCATACTGTGCGTGCTCCTTTTCAAAATATTCATATGCAATCCAAAATATTGNAACAACTACTAATGCATCTCCGACACTGGAAACAAATCTAAATGAAGTATAGTAAGTAATATCTGTAGANAATACTTGGTTAATTACATCTGTAGAANATCCTATTATCCATATGTANAGAGCAAACAATGGTGGCTTGTTGATATCTTCTCTTTCGATATAGGGCTTTTGGCCATCTACTAAAGCCTGTGACCTNTCAACGTAATATTGAATGTCTTTGGTAATAACCTGATCTTGTCCTAGCCATCCTAGACGAAGAATTAATGAAANCGCAAATAAAAAATAAATTTGTTGCTTGTAACTGGCACTTTTCAAAAATGAAATTTTATCAATAATCAAATCTAAATAGTAATAAATGATTAAGAACGAAATGGTCATGGCTATCCCATTTACTACAAAATAACCCCAGACAATAACCGAAACATACGAAATTAGATAAANTACTAAACCGAAAGTTGCAAGATAAGGAAGTGATTTTTCAGATTTACTCTTAGTTTCCATAATAGTTTCCTCGAACTTACTCAAACATGCGTAAGCAACAGCATTGATAGTAACTCAAGNCTACCGTTAATAAATNTGAAGGCACTAATCCCAAAATCGCCTTGTTCGGGCATATGTAATTTCAGCTTCTATTATNGCCTTAACAAGATCNGATTCATCTCTCAATTGTTTTCTTAGNATTCTGCCCGCTGTATCAGGCCCAATTCCTCTACCTGCAATAACCAAAGCNGCTCTCTCTCCGTGGGACCTAGCTAAAGAAGCTGACTTAGCTAATTTCTTATTACTGACTTCACGATTNAGCTCCATCGGATGAAGTAACGCTACCATTCGACTATTACAACTAGGGCAAACCAANTCATGTTTTGTNATCGCTTTTACTTTCCTTTTACGCGCATTNTCGCAAGANAGACACCTCAGTGACAANTCTGTGCGGAGTAAACGCCTTTTAACTGCCGTAACAACCGAACTATCNGATTTTGGAGGTTTAAGATAATCTCTGTAAGGATCTAATCCNGCATGACCNTGAGGAGTTTTCGGAGATAGCTTGACTGAAATTTCTCCTGAATTAATTTGGTGAATAAACTTTTCCATACCATTTTCATCCAATTGATGAAACAAGAATCGTTCGACTGCCTCAGTGTACAGCGGCGTATCTGAATAAGCTTCCATTAATTTTTTCATACCAAATTTACCGATGTCTGCATCTGGAGCTATAGCNCCCATTTTTCGAGCTGAATGAAGAAGTTGAGGCTTAAGAGAAGGGCTGTCTTTTATTGCAAACCTGAGTAAGCTACCNACCTCTGGAACAAAACCTTTCAATATTGCTAATAAATCTTTAACCGTAGTTCTNGCTGGAACATCGAGGATTATNCTGTAAGGATCAAACTGGAAGCCTATCTTGTAACCACTTTTTGCTGTCAACATTGCAGTTACAATCATACCAATCGTTCGATTCAATCTNCTGCCTCCNGGGTAATTCAAAATGAAAAGTCTTTCATGTTGTTCAACTGTTAAACATTCAGGTGANGGCATCACNCCTGCGTCCGCAATACTTTCGTGATANTTTTGTAGTACATCTAAAGCTTCTCTAGTAATTGGCAATCCTGCCCAGTTGCCATCTGCTAACCTCTGAGATGCCTCTTGGGCAACTGAAAAAGGTACTGGAATGTCCTCGCCTATCCATCTCGGCAACTCACCTAACGAAGCTGAAGGNGATACTGTGACTTCGTCGTCAATTTCAACTACTGCCCAAACTGAACCTCTAAAAACAATTTTATCACCGGGAACAAGATCTAGAATAAATCGCTCATCTAATCTACCTATCATCTTTCTTGTAGTAATATCTCTAACTCCTGAAGTTCTTTGGTCGGGAATTAATGATAAATTCCCATGAAAATATTTCATCGCTCTTGGTCCCTGTCTTACTGCTTTACCAATAGTACGATTTTGGTGAACTTTATCAAGCAAATCAAGCATATCTGTTAAATTTTCTTCTGTAAACTTTCTGAAAGGATAAGCACGCTTAATAGTNTCTAAAAACATNTTCTTATCTACNTTCTTATCACAAACGGTCCAAGAAATAATTTGATTAGCAAGTACTGCTAAAGGCATTTCTCGAATTCTAGAAGGCTCCAGCTCTCCTGACAATGTTCTGCGAGCAATAACTGCTGATTCCAGTATCTGGGTTTCTTCAGTTGATACAATTCTTCCAATTGCAGTTTCCTTGATTTTATGTCCTGAACGGCCTAATCTCTGACTCATTCGAGATGCGTCTCTAGGGGAGTTATACTGAAGTACTAATGCAGTGTTTCCAACATCAATACCAAGTTCCAATGAGGACGTGCATATGAGAGTGTTAACTGTTCCTTTCCGATAATCTTCTTCAGCGTCAATTCTCACATCCTTACTCAATGAACCATGATGGACATGGATACTCGCGTCAGGGTCCCACATATTCCATCTAACGCCCATTGCCTCTGCCGTATCTCTTGTATTAACAAAAAGCAAAGTAGGTCCCATTTCAGACGCCTTGGCTGAATATCTAAGCGCTGCGACTCTTTCTGGTTCCCAGTAAAGCTCATTCACTAGTTCATCATCATCTGATACTGGCTCAGGCGCGTGAACCAAAAGATCCATATTTCTTTCCAACTTGGGAGTCAATATCTCAACATCTCTATCGCCAACCAAAAAAGAAGATACCTCCTTAGGAGTACCTACTGTAGCACTGAGACCAATTCTTTGAAAATCACCAGCCAATAATGTTAACCTCTCGAGGGCAATACTAAGCTGAGCACCCCTTTCACTTGATGCTAATTCGTGAACCTCATCAATAACCACTGCATTCACGCCTGACAAATTCTTTCTCAACTTCTTACCAGACAACATAATTTGTAATGTTTCTGGAGTTGTTATCAATATTTGAGGAGGATTACGTGATTGCCGGCTTCTTTCTGACTGGGAGGTATCTCCATGCCTTACTGCGACACTGAGATTTAGTTCACTACCTATATCCTCCAATCTACGAAGCATATCTCTATTCAAAGAGCGTAAAGGCGTGATGTAAAGTATACTAATAGGCTGAAGTTCTTTCTCTAAAAGTCTGTGGAATAGAGGAACCATGGCAGCCTCTGTTTTTCCAACACCTGTAGGAGCAATTAGAAGTACATTTGATCCTGAATCTATTACTGGCCAAGTTGAAGACTGAGCTAGTGTAGGCTCGGAAAGACCTCTGCTCTCTAATGCAGCCAAAAGCTTAGTATTTATCTTCATAACCTTAAATCAATTAAATTTCCTAATTCACCAAAGTCCAATCCTTCTAAAGTTTCCACTCTTGCTTTGGCCAAGTCTGCCAGACCATTTCTCAATAGGGGTCCTAAACCCTTCAACGGCTCTCTGTTCATAGTTCTGCCCGCTAATTCTCCAAAAGCCGGCATAACAATTAACTGTTCAGGAACCTTTTCATATCTTTCATGGTCAATCATGGGTGCTCGTAACCAACATGATTCGCTGTGCAACTTATCTACTCTGTCTCTAAACGAAAATGCTGGATGCTCATGACCTACTATCAGCACCTTGGAATTCATTACATCCTGTGAAGGCCAAGCATGCCCGTGAGCAAAACCCACTTCTCCTATTGTAAAACCACTCGAATCATGATAGATTACCTCAGGAGGGGCGATTTCATCTAAACCTCCGTCATGATTCCCCGGCACAATTTCGACGTCTGCAATTCTCATAACTGCCATGAAAAATTGCTCTAAATCTTTTCTCTGCTGTTGACTATTATGTGGGACTTGATGNTTAACGTCTCCCAACAAAAGTAATCTGTTTGACTTAGTTTCTTTTAATAACTTTAAAACTTTTTCAGTTCTGGATGTAGACCTATTAGGAACCCAAACTCCACCTCGGAGCATTTCAGCTTCTACTCCNTAGTGTAAATCTGAAAGAATTAGCAACGACTCATCAACTAAATTAAGNGCTGCATAACCATGAACCGGTACTAGCTTCATAAACCTAAATCGCCGGCAAACAANAGAGCTCCAAATAGATAACCAAGAATTGCCCCTCCATTTAACAAAGGAAGGCCAGCTTGAGGTCTACCACTAAGAACAAAGATCATTAAAACGAAAAATCCAATAACACTGCCAAACATNGCTGATAATCCTACAGACCACCCTAAAGTTGCCTTTGCAGANACAACTAGAGCTCCAGGTATAACTAAGTCACCNAGCCCCATAAACAACGCTTCACGCTTTTCTCCGCTTTCTATTTGNTTATTCAAACTGCCTTGGGATAGAAATGAGTAAGAGCTTGTTTTTGGCATAACAAGTAAGATTGGAAGCTTNAGATCCATNACTGAATCCGCTAAATCAACCATGTGGCCAGTTCTGTAAACTGCCCAAGCATCATAAATGGCTAAGCCAACNAAAAGTAGAAGAGCNGGTAATAATCCAAAAGATAGACCNAAAATCGCTGCCACTCCTGCTGCCAAAATTATTCCTGCAATATCAATTACATACCACTCAGGATACGTCATCAATAGAAATGTAAGTTGAATNGCTAGGCCTGCTGCACCGATGTAACCTGCCGTATCCTCTATTCCATAAGTATAGAAGAAAGGATAAAAAACGTAAATGAAAGTTATACCAATTGATGAGAGAAAAATAGCCTGTAAAATATAATCCAAGCCATTCTTAGCAATCCACAACACAAGTGCTGTGAATACTAAAATTATACCTATGTAAACAAAAGAGTTGACTGGATCTTCTGGATCTTCAAATGCTTGGACTTCAGCTTCTTCAAATGCAGGTACGATAAACATTGCCAAAACGTGAGATAGAACGAAGCAGAAAGCTAATGCTATAATTGGAACTCTATTTTCTCCCCAAGCCTCAGAAAGACTCTGCTCAGTCTTTGTACTATCCGACATTAAGTGCTCACTTCAGAGGGCATTAAAGGCTTTATTAACCCATAATTCTGGACCAAAACACGCGGGTGTGGTGTAGCCTGGTATCACTCGAGCTTGCCAAGCTTGTAACCCGGGTTCAAATCCCGGCACCCGCACCATCTACAACTCGTCTAATTTACCAAGAAGATCATCCATTCCAGATTTATCTTCCTCATCATCTGATTTTTCTTCTTTCTTCTTTGGCTTATTCTCAGGATCATCTAATTCATTGAGCTTACTCATTAAGTCGTCATCGCCGTCAGATGAATCTGGTGATTTCTCATCTGAGGTGCCTTCTCCATCTAATTCGTTCAATTTACTCATAATATCGTCAACTCCGGATTCACCGGGGTCGACAACTTCAGCTTCTGCCTCTACAACGGCCTCCGCTTCCACTACTGCCTCTGCCTCTACTACTGCCTCTGCGACCGGAGTTTCGGGTTGGTTTGTTGGGACAATTTCTGCTTTTGCCGCGTTTTCAAGATTAGAAATATCAAGTGACTGACCTTCCTTGTACAGGTCCACTCGCTCAAACGCAGCTGACGAAACTCCAGAAGCATTGCCTCCTTTAGACTCATAATCCAAGTGAACATTNAATGANGCCTGAGCAGATTTAAGCGGTTCAAAGTACAGAGTAACTGGCATTTCATCATTTGCAGGTACTTTCTTGATATCTACTTCAGTAACATTGTACTTGAATTCAGGTTCTGTTTTGACTAATTTCAAGAAATCTGCACCATATTCTAAAGTCAACTTAGCACCTTTCAGCTGTTTCTTAGAGTAATTATTGATTAAAACGTTAACCTGAACGAAACCTGCAACTTGTGTCCAACTAGATCGCAAGTTAACAGATTTTAATGCTTGAAGTTCATCGATCATTTCCTTAGTAATGGATTTACTAATATCCATTATAGGTTGAAGATGGGCAACTGTTCCACTGAGACTATCTACATCTCCATTCCAGTCTTTTATTTCTGACTTGAACTCATCTTCAATCTTAGTTAATGCACGACTCATTCTTGATCTTAAATCTCTGTTAGCCTCACCATAAACAACAGAGGCTAGCATAGTGTGCTTTCCTCTTTCCAAGATAATTTGATTTTCACCGTAATCAATCGAACCCAAATTACCTGTAGTTTGGAAAGAGTCTTTGACGAAGTCATTAATGGCTGTTAACATACTACTCATAATATCTTCATCAACTTTAGCTGCCTCATCCATCAAACTAGATAACATGCGACCATCGTTGTAAATGAGATACATCTCTTGAATCTTGTAAGGTGCGTGAGAAGTTTCTGAACCTATGTCTTGCATATTGATAATTCTAGTAACTGTTTGAGGAAGAACTGCTTGAATTTTCGATATTAATTTGGCTGCTTGCGGAATGTGTGAATATGTCGATGCAACTTGCCTAACAATATCAATATCNACGCCAAGTTCTTTCAATTCATCAATTGTAAAGTTCTGGAACAATGTATCTGCCAATGCCAGGAATGAGTTTTTCTGCCTTGATGGAGTTCTCTTATATCTTTCATAGGTAGAATCCCAAACTTCCTTCACCACTTCTTTCTTGAGATCTTGGAATATTCCTGAATCTGCGAATGCACGATTTATCATCCTTAGTTCTGTGCTAAATGGATTCATATCTCCCCATCCTTGTAAAACATCAGGCCAAGTATCGTGTGGGAATCTAATAACGCTGTCATTAATTGGTAAATAAGCTAAAACCAAATTCAAAGTTTTTGGATTCATTTTATCATCTAACTTCTCTTCTGTATACTTCGATAGAACTTCAACATATGCGTCGAAGAAGTAATCATTACAGTAACGTTCTTCCATATGGTCTGAAAGGAAAATCAGAGAGGCGAGAGCGTGTAGACCTCCTTTACGGTATTCCTCACCATCCTTGAGCAGTCTCTGTAATAATTGAGCAACATAATTTAACATTCCTTTAACTGAATTTTCTTCGATATATTCTTTAGTTAATGTCTTGACGCTTCTGTGCATCATCTCTCTGACCATAGACCAAACATATATCGGACTTCCTTCTGAGTATTCTGCTAAAATTGCAACAGCTTCATCATTATGTCCAATACTTTGGAAGCCCATCATTTTCTCAATCATGGCTTTCATATCTAATTCACTAAAGAGAGGTACTGTAAGTCTGTCGAACTTAGCTTGCATTTCTGTTGGTAATGCTTTCCAGTCAGCTTCCCTAGAGCTGACAATTACCCCTTTGACATCGTTTTCAGTCAAAGCTTCCACCAATTCTTGATTTTCAGGTATATCNTCATAAAAGACACGTACTCCAAATAGCTCGTGGGCTTTAGCNATGGTATCTGTACTCAAAATTCCTACTGGNGCCTTNTTCATCAATCTGTCAAATAC
Organism: Methanobacteriota archaeon; assembly: GCA_002724775.1. Lineage (GTDB taxonomy): Archaea > Thermoplasmatota > Poseidoniia > MGIII > CG-Epi1 > CG-Epi1. The sequence continues at coordinate 13,941 of PBPR01000048.1, read as the reverse complement.
TTCAAACAACATTACAGTTTTACCGACACCGGGCTCTCCAATGATAACAAAATTTTTGTCAGGTGAACTATTAGTTATCCTTTCAACTATTTGCTGACGGAAGGAATCCAGATGCACATTACCTCTTAAATTCTCAGGTAAAGCCCAATCTGAAATTACGGTTGTTGGATCATTTGGAACTTCAAAGTATGTGGATATNGTAAATCTTTCTCGGTTATTNTGTAAGTAATCTAAGACTTCATCATTATCTGGGTGTGTAAGATATGATTCACGGCGTTTGGCCATATATTCACCTATTATCAATGCCTGACCTTGAGCATCAGTAGGAATTTCCCAATCAAGAACTTCAGGAGGTGCCAACTGTTGACTTTGTTGTTGTGTAGATACGCCATCGTCAACAACGAGACCTTCAACCACTGGTTCTGAACTAGATCGTCTTCTGAAAAGTAGAGTTCCTGCAACCATCACCAATCCTATTCCAACTACTATGAACAATGGCAAATTATTGCTCAAATCGGCTATGGCTACTTCGACAAGACTTGCACTTTCTGGAGCTGCTTTCACAACTATGTTGTATTCTTGCTCTTTGAATCCACCTTCGGAATCTAAAATTCTAACCTTGATTGTATGCTCTCCAGGTGCTAGACTATTAGCAAAACTAAAGTTGGAACCCGTNCCTATTTCATCGTCTTCAGTACATAAGCCTTCACAATCTGCATACCAAACCACTGAAGGTGTACCACCCTCAACATCGCTAACTTCAATTCCAAAATCAATTGTTTCACCTTCTTCAAATTCTAATGGAACATCATCAACCTGAATCTCAGGAGCATTATTTTGAACACTAATTGTCTGGGTGAGTTGTACTTCTTGAGTTCCGCCCTCTCCATCATCAGCTGTAACACGGAATTCATAGTCTCCAGTTTCAGCATTAACGTCTGGGTTAAACTCGAATTCAACATCTGATGTTTGTTCATTAAAGGACACATTCGTAATGTATTCAGTCTGCCAATTACCGCCATCAACGCGGTAAGATACTGTGTATTCTATTTCGCTTCCTGCAGTACTGTCATCATCGACTGGTACCTTCAACGTGGCTGAACTCATCCTAGTTATTTCTTCATCTGAAAATTCAACATCGTCAAACTCAATTACTGGTCTGCCGTTAACATCAACTAATAATGTTTGAACTGGACTCCAAAGACCATTCGTTGCCTTGATACTAAACTTGATTGTGTGAGTTCCGTTAGACAATCCGTCAGTGTATAATGTGATCGTATCCGCCAACTTACCATCTATATCCGATGTCCAGTAATATTCTGAAATAAGACCAGTTGAAGTACTGGAGGCTCCTTTTATCTCAATATAGTCGTCATCAAAAATAGGTACTGAGGACCAACCCCAAGCAGTTGATTCATCATTTACCTTAACGCTCGAGAAATATGCATCAGGCCTTTGCATTACCAATAATGGCATAGAATCAATATCTGACTTAGTTCCGTTATTGTCAGTAACTTGTAGAGTAATTGTATGTGTTCCTTCAGATAGGTCATCTACAGAGTAGAATAATCTTGGATTATTTCCAAGTAATCCATCTCTTGAGGACCTCCATTCAAAGTCGATGATACCTCCATCTAAGTCATCATATGTTGAACTAAACTCAACAACTCCAGTTCCGGTCATGAAATCTTCCTTGGCCCTAGGAATACTAGAAAATCTTAAATCATCAATGTTTCCACTAAACAGTTCTCCACCGAGAGGATTCTGACCTACAAAAACTACTGAAGATGAGAAATCGATTTCACCATCATAATACAGTTCAACCTGGAACTCGCCGTCTAACCATAATTCAACATAATTTGCTCCCCTTACAACTACTGCGTGGTGCCAGTCTCCATCTGTTACTACACTGTCCGAAGAAATTCGAACAATTTCACCATCATCTATTGTGAAGTCAAAACCAAGTTTACCACCATCAATGTACAGTGAATGACCCCAATTACCTGTACCCTCATTGTCTGAGAACAAAACCATAGGTGTACTCGAAGAAGTCTTGAACCAAACTTCACCTGTAAATTCTTGCTCATCAAGCAATAAATTAGTAGTTAACTTTGTGAAAAGACCGTCAAACTGTATTGAAAAGTCAGATTCTAAACCTGCCCTACCTGGCTGCCAAACTGGCGAGGGCTCTATGGTTCCTGAAGCAAGTACTCCTGATGCAGAAGCGCCTTCGCCTTCGTCAAAGGACCAATATGCTTCTGTGTACTCATCAATGACTGGTTTATCTGCACCTTTCACAGCTTCGACGCCTGTTATAGATGAATTATCACCAATTCCTTTGATGTAATCTATTTCAGAAGTTGGGCGCAAGTTGACATATATTTTTTCAGCTTCACTGGAATCAGTGTCTAAAACAAAGGTGTATTCTTCTCCATCATAATAATAGTCAATTCGAGTTTCAAGTTCTTGAGCTATCCAGTCACCATCATAAATTTCATCAACTAGGAATAATCTTTCTATTGTTCCTTCTGAGGATGTAGAGTCGTCAGAGCCACCGTAATAGCTTGTTAGGTATGTTTGATGATCTTCGGTGGTAACACTTAACTCAACTCCTTCAGCAGGACCATTGACTGTTACAAATTGTAAATCTACGTAATTTATAGTCTCGAAGTAACTATTTTCAAGAATGTCGACTATGTTAATTTCAGTATTGATGAATGTATTGTTAGCTCCAGAAGAGTAATATTCTAGATCGGTAGTTGTTGACATTAAACTATTATTTTCAATCAAATTTTCATCTGCACTGTTTATGAAGACAAAAGCAAGGCCAACATTATCAAACCAATTATTAGAAATTACGTTTCTGTCACCGTCAATGAAAATACTTGTTTTTTGATCGTAGTTGTTTCCATAGGATATATTTCTAAAATCATTAGTGAATATTAGTGAATCTTCAACACCTGTAAATCGAACACCTAATTGGAAAATATTGTGTTCAATTTCAATTTCTTGGCTTGAGGATACATCTAGTCCCCAGCCACCATTCTCGAAGTCTCTAGGGTTGAAATTATTGTAATCAACTTTAACTTCATATGATGATATAACTCTAGCTTCGGATAATCCATTGCCCTTGAAGTCATTGTGACTTATCGAAGCCCCACTAACTGATTGAATAAATACACCGTTCAAACCATTGTTATGCAAATTACTATATGTTATGATTGCATTGTTCGAAGACAATAAACAACCATAGTCTTCGTTTTCATCCAATAAAACATTAGTCATTTCAAAATCATCTGAATTCTTACGAACAATCACTCCTGATTCATCTGACCAACCAATGACTGAATTTTGGATAAATACTCCGGTAGAGTTGTCTTCAACAATGATGTTAGATGAAACACTTCTAATTACTGAACTATCTCCAATTGAAACATCTATAGATGAATCTATGTGAATGCCAATACCTTCTATATCTTCAACATAAACATAACTGAGTACTAAATCATCTGCTTGGAAAGCTGAGATTCCTGTTGAAAAATTACTAACAAGTAAATTGCTAATAGTAACGTCTGAGGCGGTAACATTTACTCCTGGTAAATTCCAATTGGCAATAGGTGGGGAACCCATACCAGAAGATTGCTCAACTGTTATGATAGTACCATTACCAACTCCGCTAAGAGTTAAAGCTTTATCGATAACAATGTTTTCATTAAAGGTTCCAAGAGATAGAAGGATCTGATCTCCTGCAGAAGCATTGTCTATAGCTCTCTGAATGTAATTGTAACCAACTTGTTTATCTGAATTGTAAACTCTGAAGACTGGAACATCAATGCTAATCGTTACTCGCTCATCAAATACTTCATTTTCGGACAAGAACCAATCGCCATACCTAACCTTGATGTATGTAGTGTTCTCAGTACCAGAGCTACTTCCGTCAAATACTTTGTAAATTGCAAGTATATCTTCAATGAGTCCATTTGAATCTGTTTTATCATCGTTACCTCCGAAATACTCAGTTGAATAAATAACGCTGTCTCCGTCCCAGACCTTTAGATCNGCTCCTAGAACAGGTGAATTTTCACTTGTCACGTTCAAATTGAAATAATTCTTGAGATACAATGACGATTCTGAATTACATATAACGAAATCAAACTCTGAACCTATTGCAGAATTATTTTCTGAATCCTGAAGATTGATAGTTACTGCATTGTGATTTAGTAATGTATTATGGCCTGAATTCTTGAATTTTAANGTATCAATGCCATGATTAGAGGCGATTAAATTATTCGATGAACCAGTTGAGTATCCTGTGTTGGTTAGCTCAATNTCATTTTCTCCAGCATCTAGNACAATATTATTCTCAATGCGATTGTTATCTGAACTGGTTAAAACTATACCGTATTCAACATTGTCCACGATGTTTTCGTAAATATTATTATCAATTGTATCTTCCAGTAAAATACCTGCATACGAGCTTGNTATGCGATTATAAGCTAACGTATTACCATTAGATAGTANTCTCACTCCTGAAGATGTGAAAATGTCATCCTCCTCATGNGAATTNGTAATNTTCAANCCGAAAACTTTGATTTCTGCTTTAGATATCGTAACTGCNATACCATTATCCTGTGCATCGATGACAACTGCATCATTTAATTGATTCTTGTAAGGTCCTCTGACTGTGATTTTTGGAGTATTTAAAATCACATTTTCGTGATACGTTCCATTGGAAACCATTATTGTATCCAACTGACCTGCGTTATCAACTGAGGTTTGAATATGATAGGATTCTTCTCCAGTATTGATATTCTTAACTCTCAAGTCAGGAACAAATACTATTAGAGAGGTATCATCTGAANCTTCCATTTGGAATGATTTAATCCAATCAACATATCTAACCGTAATTGTTGTCATAATTTCATCAGGTGAAGAACTTCCATTGTATTCTTCAACTGGAGCTAGGAAGTCTGGAATCATTCCAAACGAGTCTGTTAATGGATCACTACCTTCAAAATATTCAGAAGCATAAAACATTTCAGAATTATATTCTGCTTTAACATCGTTACCAGACATATTACCTTCAGAATTTTCTGTTCTGACNTTAACATAGTCCATTACAATAAATTGACCGTTATTTTGTACTTCAATAGTGCTAAAGGTGTTATCATATCCTCTATTATTTCTCTGATAACCACTTCCTCCGATGTATANATCTTCATCATCAGAGTCGCTAATTACATTGCTTTCAAAATAATTGTCTGAGCTTGACTTGTAAATCTTTATTCCATTCTCAGAGGCCTCAGTAATAGAGTTGTGAGATATGAATTGGTTGTGAGAATCTTCTAACAATATTCCACTTTCATCAAATGTATTATTGATCANGTGATTTTGAGACCCAGCATCGTGTAAGTGAACATAATCATCATTAGAAACAAAACTGTTTTCACGAATTATATTGTAATAAGACTGAGTAATAGTTACAGGATGATCGTCATTTGCAATAAATGTATTATTATGAATAGTTGAATTNCCTGTGTTTTCTAAATAAATAGATATATCTGAATTGTGTCTCAAATCATTTGAGAATATTTCATTTTCATTTGCTCCGAAAGAATGTATACCATATCCTGAATTATTGTTAATNTCGTTGAATTTAATTACATTTCCTTCTGCCAAATTAATTAAAATTCCACTCTGAATACTATCGCTTATATCATTGTATTCAATTGAAACATCTTCACTATCTTCCCCTAATTCGATTCCAACCTTATTNTCACTAAATTCATTATTGTAAACAATATTGTTTTCTCCTGAAATCAGAATACCCAAATTATTATTTGATATCTCAGAATCTTTAATCTCATTGAAATCTTCTACTGCCTGATATGATATGTTGTTGTAAGATAATCTNAGGTTACTGAATTCACCATCTCCGCCTTCAACAAATAATCCTGATCCAGTGGAACTACTAGAGACAATNGCTAAATTCGAAATGGAAACTTCATTTGATTCCACTGTTACNGTATTGCCTGAGAATGTACCATTAATTACAGTATCAGAAGTACCATTACCTATCAAAGTTAATTCTTTGTCTATTACGACTAATTCCCTGTAAGTTCCTTTCCATATCTGAATTGTATCACCATCAAATGAACCTGCAATAGCTCCATTAATCGAATAGAATAATTCCTCGGTATCCTCATTGTATACTCTGAAATCAAGTACCTCAATCTCAATAATATCTTCTACATCATATGTTTCAACATTAATCCAATCGGAATAACGAGCGGAAACTGAAGTAACTACTTCAGAGAGCGTCGAACTACCATTATACTGATCTGTAGCAACAAGGAAGGAATCTATCTGTCCTGTGGAATTAGTTTTATCATCACTACCTCCAAAGTAAGATGTAGAATAAAGAACTAAATTATCTTGCTTGACTTGTATATCTGCTCCTTCAAAACCATTACTTGAATTATCGTAAACATTAACATCAATGTACACTTTAATCCACATATTTGCATCAGATGAAACTGAAACATCACTGAAAGTATTATTGAAAGAAACAGTGTCCGAAGAATCTGTTAATTTAATGTCTGAATTATCTGAGTCATCAAATTCGTTGTTGAATAAATTGTTATCATATGCTGTATTGTATATGAAAACACCAACTAATGAATCATCAAAAGAATTAGAGTCAATCAAGTTGTTGTATGATTCAATTCCTGTTAATCTAACGCCATAACTGTTATCTTTCAGAGTATTGTAACTGAATGTGTTACTACTACTTCCTGATTGCCAACCCACCTCACAATCATTGAACGTATTGTGGTGAATGCTAGATGCACCATTCTCATCGGACTCTGACTGGTATACTGCCGATTCTGTAGCATTTCTAAACTTGTTGTATTCAACAGTTGCAGAAGGAGACGAACCTGTGAAGTATATGCCATAGTCTTCTAAATCAAATTCATTATTGTCAATCAAAGCTCTTTGTGAGTCTTCAACATAAACTGCATATTCATTGCCTGTGAACCTAATTGTACTTACAGAAACATCATGAGCACCATTGATGAATATTCCTTTCTCTGAAGATATTATCAGTAAATCTTCAATCACAATATCATTATCATTTATTTCGATTGCAGTACCTGAAGTTCCGTTGATAATCGTAGAGGTTCCATTTCCTTTTAGTGTAACCTCATCACTAATCTCAATATTCTCGTAGTAAGTTCCATTCCATGCATGTATAGTATCTCCTTCTTCGGCGTCGTCTAATGCAGTTTGAATGTTGTAAGTTAGAACTTCTGTTCTTGTATTTAGAACCCTTAAATCTGGAACAGTGATATTTATTATCTCAGAAGGATCAAAAATGGTTGTTTCAATCCAATCATTAGACCGTGCAGACACAGAAGTTGGGATTACAGTTGGGGTCGAGCTTCCATCATACTTCTTAGAATCTACTAAGAAGGTAGCTATTGTACCGTTAGCATCAGTCTTAGGGTCACTGCCTCCAAAGTAATTTGTGCTGTACTTGACCGAATCTCCTTCTTTAATTCGTAAATCAATTCCAGAAATGTTCAACCCTCGTGCGTCTGTAACGTTTAGGTCAATATACGATTTGAGTGTAAGAATTGAATCACTAGAGACACTAATTGTACTGAAAGCTGATCCAATCGAATAAACAGATGAACCACTTGCTAATACAATATCTGTATCGTCATTGTCAAGTACCGTGTTATTCCAAATGTATACATTAGATGATATGGAAAAACTCAAGCCATATCTCTCATTATCTTTAATTACATTGCCATAGAGAACCGAATCCTGCTTGAATAAAGATATTCCATCTGCGTTTCTAAGAACAGAATTATTTATGATAATGTTGTCTTCATCATCAGCACTACGACCATTTACTTGAAGGCCCCAGTGATCATTGTCAACAATAACATTATCTCTGATTGTAGAAGCATAACTCTGGAATCTAATTCCTGAGTTAGAATTATTGTGCATTGTATTATTGTTGATGTTAACATTAAGCGCACCAAGATCTACATATATTCCATAACCATCTCCCGAATGCATGACTGATTTGGTAATTTCGGTGTTGATTCCTTCAGCTCGAACCTTTACTCCTGCACTAGTTTGACCAACGAAAGTTGAACCTGAAATAATTGCATCTTTATCATAAATTTCAACACCCCATTGTCCTCCGCTAACTTCAACGTTCTCTATAATTGAATCTTTACCATTAACTAAAATTTGTGAGGAAGTATTTGAACCCGAAATCAGTTTTAAATTCTTTAGTATTACATCATCTGAGGAGATTTCTACAATCCTGTTCCAAGTACCATTAATCGTTGTGTTAGAAGTTCCATTACCCACAACAGATATGCTTTCATCAATTTCTATATTCTCATGATAAGTCCAAGCCCAAATATGTAAAGTATCATCTGTAGAGGCATTATCTATTGCATCCTGAATTTTGTAATAGTTAGTTCCTGTATTTGTATTCTTAACTAAGCCTTTAGTCCAGTAAGATTGAACTGTAATTGTCTCGGTATGAGATGAACTCATATCAATTTCTTTTGTTTTACCTCTTACTCCGTAATGGTACTTGAGAGTCGTATCCACATCTTCTGTTGTTGAGCTACCGTTGTAAATTTCGTAAGCTGCCGTTAATTCTTCAGCAATATATCCAGTAGCATTAGACTTAGCCTTGGAACCGCTAAAGAATTCTGTAGCGTACAGAACTGTGTCATGATTAAACAGCTCGATGTCTAACCCTGGGAATGCATCTCCATTCTCATCTACAAATCTGATATTGAGAGCATTCATAACACGGAAGTCCGAATTAGAATCTACATTAATACTGCCATCTCCAAATGTAAAATTGAAACCTGTGTTTTTTCTTGAGCTGTCTAATTCCAAATCATCGTCAGTACTTCCAGATACTGAACTATCGCGAAGATTGTTACTGTCAGAACTTGAAGTGAACCAGATACCTCTTCCATTATTATCTTCAAGATCTGTTTTAGTTACATTACTGTATTTTGTATTGATGAACTTGATTCCTCCGTCATTATCATCAATGGCATTCTTATGGACTTGAGTAAAGTTTGCAAANTCNAAATGAATNCCNTAATTTTCATTGTCCTCNATCGTATTATTTNTTANTCTNACGTGCTTGGATTTGAAAACAAATATACCTTGATCATCATTATCATCAATCGTATTAGATGTAACTCTTGCATTNTCTGAACCTTCACCAAGAATAACGCCNATACCTGAATTAGACTTNATGATATTTCNNTAAANNAATACATTACCTTGAGCATNGATNCCATTGTCNGCANTATTTTGAATTGTTGAATTTTCNATATTNACTGAAGAAGCATCNATNTCNATTCCGTCNTCNCCTGANTNNTTAACTGTGACTNCNGANATNTCTACATNGTCNCTTNCNACACNNATTCCGTCNTTAACNGANTNNTGAATNGTNACGTTNGTAATGTCTACATTNCTTGTAGTTACGTAAATACCTGTGTGACAATTTCTTAAAATCAAATTCTTGANTATAATGCCNCTNCCTGATGATACTTCTATGCACTCNTTAGTAGTTCCGTTTGCACTACTTTCGATTGTCATATTCTTAATNACNATTGAGTTGGTAGTAANATCGAAAATCGAATCTGACCAAGTTCCNTTGATTACAACTGAAGAAGTACTATTTCCTACTAAAGTAACTCGNTCAGAAACTTCAATATTGTGNTCAAANTATTCATAGGCCCATAATTGAAGGACATCGCCCGANGAAGCTCCATCTATAGCATCCTGNATGGTCGAATATTTAACTCCGCTATCTAAATTATGAACTAANCCNTTCTTCCANAAGCTAGGGACTGTAATTGTTTCGGTATGCGANGTCGTCATATTNATAGTAACATCTTTTGACCTAACACCATAATGATAGGAAAGATTAGAATCAATATGCACTGGCGTTGTACTTCCATCATATTCGGCAAATTTAAGATCAAAAGACCTTGATAGTTGACCGGCNGAATTTGTTTTTGAATCTGAACCTCCATAATAAGAAGTAGAATATTTTGTTGAACCATCGTTAACTAGTTTTACTTCAAGATCTGAAAAACCTGTAGACTCATCTTGCATAAATTCCAAAGTCANATAATTGTACCTTACAAAATTTGCATTTTGGTCAATTGAAATTGTTGAAAACGTGTTACCTTTCCCTTTGTTACCTACCGTAGTTTTGAAGAACTGAATATCAAATCCACCTGCTGCTGAAATTGTATTGTTACCTAAATAATATCTATCGGAATGTTGAATTATTATNCCTTTCCAAGTGTTATTAATTACAGTATTATCTTCAATAATTCCATCATTAGCTGTTGATCCTGAAACAAATATACCTCTATCACTGTTCTCTTTAATATCATTACTCTTAATCAAGACACGAGNACATTGGTTACCTAGTTCTATTCCATCGTCTCCATTATCCACTATTGTATTATTTTCAATGAATAAATCAGAACCGCCTGCGCAGTGGACACCGTCTAGTGTATTATTTCGAATATTATTATTTTTTATTATAGCATCGTCTTCGAGAACTCGAACTCCGTGGTCGCCATTCCACCACACATTATTGTTGTAAAAAGTAACGGCTGTTGTAGAGGAATCACCAACCCAAATTTCTACACCGCTCAAATGATTATTGGAAAATGTCGAATTACCTACCCAAGTTCCTGAACCCGAAATTGATATTCCTTTAGAACAGTCCTTTCCTACAACATTCTCTACCGTTACATCGTCACCACCTACTTGGAACGCATTATCGCCAAGAGTTGAACCGCAACCTTTCACCAAAATATTACTTATTGAAACATCATCTGAGGAAATCTGGAATCCTTTACCGCTTGTGATGTTTAGAGTCGTATTTGATGTTGCATTTCCAATAATTGTGATGCTTTCATCAACTTCTACATTCTCGCTATAAGTCCAAGCCCAAATGTGTAATGTGTTACCTGAAGATGCATTATCAATTGCATCTTGAATTCTGTACCATGTTGAGCCGCTGTTCACATTTTTAACAAGGCCTTTTGTCCAGAAAGATGGAACAGAAATTGTCTCAGTATGAGATGTACTCATATCTATTGACTTTTCTTTACTTCTTACACCATAGTGATACTTCAAAATGTTAGCAACGTTTGTAGGCGTTGAACTGCCATCGTAAACTCTGTAAACTAAGGTGAATGTNGATCCTGCGGCACCATTTGAATCTGAAACTGCATCAGTACCTCCATAGAAAGGAGTAGAGTACTTGGTAACTCCACCACTGGTTAAAGCAAAGTCAATTCCCTGGAAACCATCTTCATCATCATCCTCAAAAACTATAGCTAGATTAGCTGTAATTGTCAATTTTGAACTTGAATCAACGCTAATCGTAGAAAATGTGAAGTTGAATGCAGAGTTATCTGTTGAACCTTGCAAAAATACATCCTTTGTACTGCTCTCTGTAATTGTATTATGCTTAATTGTATTGTTATTNGANCCAGAGAGTAACCACAATCCATAACCTCCATTTTCATCTATCTTGTTGAAAGTTAAATTACAATAATCACAGTTAGTATACTTTACACCACCATCATTATCCTCAATAGTATTTCCTTTGAAATCAAGTAACTTTGAATTGGTTGCAGCGAAACCATAACCTGCATTTTCTTTGATCGTATTGTTATAAACCTCTGTTGAGTTAGAAGAAGATATTACGATTGCATTNTCCTCATTATCAGTTAATTGATTATACTTAACTCTTGCTGATTCTGAATTGATTAAAACTTGAATACCATAACCTGAATTAGACTTTATTGTGTTGTTGTAGATAAATGNACTAGTACTGTTTTGAACCTTAATACCAAGATTACCNCCCTCAATNGTATTGTTTTCAATTGAAGCAAAGTTTGCNTTTAAAATCGAAATCGCTATTTCAGATGAATCTGCGTCTATGGTGTTAGATTCTATAGCTANATTTTTAGCCAATATAATTATTGACTTACCTTCATTATCAACTAAATTATTACTGCTAATTGAAGATCTGGCTCCACCCGAAGCTATCTTAATTCCATCTTGCTCGTTATACTTCACAGTATTATTGATAATCTTTGTGAATATTCCGTGATTAAATATTGCAATATCGGAATTATCATTTACTGTGTTATCTTTGATTGTATTATTAGCGGACTTTGTTGCATCATTAAGAATCTGAATACCATATTTGCCGTTTCCTTTGACAATATTTTGAATTATTTTATTGTTTGATGATTCTGTAATTACTATTCCTGAATAATCATTAGAATCAATGGTATTATTGTATAGGACTGTATCTTCAACTTCAAACATCCTAAGCGATCTACCACTATCTGAATCTCCGTTACTCTTTATTGTGTTGTTATCAACAAATGCTGAATCACAATTAGATGAAAGATAAACTGCATCTCCTAAACTGTTCTTGACTTCGTTATGATTAATTCGAAGTCTTTTTGAATCTGTTAAATAAACTCCGTACGAGGCATGATCATCAACTGTATTACTTGAAATGGTTGCATCGTCCGAGGCTGAGAAATACATTCCTGCGTTGTTATCTGATGCTGTATTTCCTTTTGCAATTATATCATCTGAATTGGATACGTAAAGACCGTAATCTGTGTTTGAGCTTAAAGTATTATTATCAATGATAGACCCGTCCGAACTTGAAACCTTTATTCCATTATCTCCTGAACTTGAAAATGAATTATTTCGAACTATAGCTCTGTCTGAAGACTGCACATATAGGCCCGAGTAGAAGCTCGAAGAAACTGTATTTGAATATATTTTGTTATCTGTTGAACTTGACTTGAGGTGAATTCCACTCCTTCCAGAATTTGTTATCGTATTATTTTGTAACAGATTAGTCTTTGAGCCAGTCAAATACAAAGCGCCGTAATCTGATCCATCATCAGAAGCTGAATTCAGAATGTTGTTGTCTTTGAAAGTTCCACTATCTGTATTCTTAATGTGAACTCCATAATCACCACTTGAAGAATCTTTGAACGTTGACTTCTCGATTAGGAAACCATCTGAGTCTTCAATTAGTGCAAGATTAGGGCCTATGAACGTTGAATTTTGAACCTTGAATGTAGATGCTCCGTTGGCATATAACTCGTAAGTTTTACTATTTCCTACCTTAGTACCGTTCTTGATGGTTACTGATGAACTGCTTGAAACATACAATCCATAAGCTGATGAGCCACTGTAGCCTGAGTTATGAATAAAGACATTATCCAAAGTAACTGTGCTGCTGCCATCACTAATTTCAAAACCATGTGAAGATGAAGAATTCTTAAAGAAACTATTCTTAACTATTATCGAGCTAACATCTTCGAACAATACTGCCTTTCTTTTAGTTGAGTTTACCGTAACGTTATCAATCGTAGAACTGCTTGTCCCATCAAAATGTATCCCATTGTCACTATCTGCTGAGCTTATTGTTAAATTTTGTAGCTGAAGGTTATTGTAATTTCCTGCAAATAATATACTATCCGAGGAACCTTGTAAAGTTAAATTTTCAATTGTAACTGAGTTAGACTTAATTTCTATTGCATTATCAGAAGAGCCTCCATCAACTATTGCTGTAGTTGTTGAATTTCCTCTTAAAACAACTCCTTTGGTAACTTCTAGGCTATTGTAATTCCAAGCCCACAGCTGAAGTACATCTCCCGCGCTGGCTGCACTAACTGCTGAAGAAAAACTGGAGTACAATGTTTCAGTTTCTTTATTCTCAATTACTCCCTGCTTGAAATTATTAGGTACTTCTATTTTTTTGGTACTGTCTGAGTCAAATGTGAAAGAACTCGTTTTGGCCCTAACTCCATGTGCTATTTT
>PBPR01000047.1 GCA_002724775.1 Methanobacteriota archaeon | reverse complement strand
GTGTACACAACAGTGTAAAACAAAGCACTCAATGCAGTAATAATTCCGGCGCTAATGTTAGTTAATGTAGAAACTAAAATAACGCCAAGTAATGAAATACAGATTCCAAAAAGTAGAGCGTGGTTTGGAGATATAAAACCAGATTGAATTGGTCTATTTTCCGTTCTTTCCATTAGTGGATCTATGTCTCTCTCATACCACATATTAACAGCCATGGAACCACCGCTGGCAAAAGTTCCACCGACTAACACTACTATAGAGGTCTGAATACTATCTATGTAATTCCTACCTGAATTGTACCCTTCTTTGAAATCATATGTGAAAATTCCACACAGTGCAGTTACCTGTAATAGAAATACCACACGAGGTTTCATTAGAATCCAGTAGATCTTTAGTAATGACGGCTTAGTTTGAGACATTTTTAACCTCAGGTTTGGAAATATTAATTAGTAAATAGGTTGTTGACAAAGTAAGGAAAACACACACACCTACAAGTAAATGTATAAGTGAGAGCCACCCTAGGAAGACTCCATCAACAGCAGTTACAATGTAAAGTCCTCCAAGTATTATATTGATAAAATAGATTATACCTGCAGTTTTTAGCATTACTCTAACTATAGCTTTTGAATCCTTGAATTCATTATTTGCTTCTCTTTCAACATAAAGTAGTAATGCTCCTACTACAACAGCAGAAACTCGGTGTCCATAGTTNAGCATTATTCCGAATTGCTTCAANACAGGTAAAATTGAGNNTTGACACAATGGCCATCCTTCGTAAAATCCAATGTTACAAGCAGCTCTATGATAGCTCGTGGATAAGTATGCACCAATCATTAATTGTATCAGTACAATTATGCAAATGTACCAAATATATTTTTTGAGTTTTTCACTAATTCTAGAAATCCGTAATTTCCTAGGTAAACCTTCTTGTTTTTCCCACCACACAAAGCCTACTGTCAGTAATGATGTAGTGAATATAAGAGCCATAAACAAATGCAGAGAAACCGTCCAGGGTGCATTATCAAGATCAACGGTGACGTAGCCCAATACAGCTTGCATTATGAGAAACATACTTGATACAAAATGTATTCTGTAAACTTTGTTTCCTATCTTATCTCTNAGAGACCAAGCAGTATAATGGCTGTATGCAACAAGTAATCCNATNATTCCAACTAAGCCCCTATGNGCCCATTCNGTAAATATTTGATATGTAGTGTATCTGTGTGTGCCACCTCTGGAATCAATCTCATCAGGATTTTCATTCCACCACTCTTCTTGTTCATCTGCTGAGACATCAAAGCCCCATGTACCAAAGCAAGTNGGCCAATCAGGGCAGCTTTCTCCAGCGTCATTTATNCGTATCCACCCTCCTGTAGTTATTATCAAAAAAGCTATTACAGCTAATCCGAAAGGAACGTAATATGACCGATACCATGGCACCATGTGTTTAAACGACGGACTTAGGTTATTATACTTTGTTCAGCAATATTCTATAAATANGGCAAGCCTAACCACCTTATGTCAAGAGCGTTTACAGCTTTATTTTTAGTNGNGTCACTTGTTTCAGGGNTATTTTTCTTTGTACCNAGCAACAGTGCTGAATATGATGAAGATTTTTACGAATATCAGCCTTTTTTGCAATATGATTTCAATCTTCACGGATTAGANTTGAAAAATTATGATGAAGANGATCCTCAAGAATTTTCGGGNTCAGTATACATGAGAAGAGAATATTCAACGGAGGAATCAGAAACGTTTAGAAAACTTTTNGTCAAAAACTATCAGCTATTCATTTTAGATGGACAATTCAGAAAAGAAGTTAATTCAAAACTTGATGATGTTGCTAACGGTACTTTGGCTGCAGATGATGCACTAGGTTTGATTTCTAATTTAACATCGTCCTATGATGGCAAAGCTAAGGCCTTAATTAACGAAAATGCTACACTAGATAGCTTAATTACAATAGAAATGATTAGCTGGGTGCGTGAAAACTTCATAATTGAGTCAATGATAGATGGAGTTCCTCGAGGTTTAATGTCTCAACGAATTGTTAACATTAATGAGTCAATTGAAAGTAATGCCACCTCTGCTGAAAAATTAGGAGCCATACATCATGAAATGCTAAACGATAGATACAATCAACCGGAGGATATCGCTCCAGAGGGGCCAACTCTCATGATCAATGGCATTCACGCAGAATGGGATTATTGGGAATTTGAGAGTGTTGGTCCTACTTCCAGTCTTTTGGGTAGTTTTTCAGATAAATCAGAAGACAGATTATGGATTGGTCAATGGATGCATGTTTCTTTCCCAAATAGTTCTCATACTCCAGGAAATCACTCGATTGTATTCGAGTGGCCAGATGAAGATTTTAAAGGGAAGGAAACAAATTTTTATTTTAGCTTAGGTTACGGAGAAGTATTTACAAGTATTAACGCAGACAGTGCAAATGTTTGGCCGTATGAAACAGACACCTTTTACAGGCCACCATATGAATGGATCGGATTTTCAGCAGAAAATGGAACTGTAGGTAAATTTGAAGCAACATTTGGGCAGGGATATGCAGACTATGGTTCGTATGATTGGTATGAGTCAATGGAGTATGCCCAAACGTTAACTTACGAAGGAGTTAGCGGTCACCTTGCAACAATAAATAGCGAAGAAGAAGCTGAATTAATTTTTTCCCTNCTAGATGGCCAATCGTATTGGCTTGGAGGCTATCATAATATGGAAAATCCAAACTACATGGAACCTGCAGATGGCTGGGAGTGGGTGACTGGTGAAAATTTCAGCGTTAATTTATGGGGCGAAGGAGAGCCAAATGAAGCTGGCCCTGAAGATTGNTTNGAAGTATGGGGNTTTGATAAGATATTAAATGATAANCGTTGTCANCTTGGATGGATGGGGATGGTAGTAGAATTTGAGATGAATGGNACTAATCACTANGAAGCTCTTGTTCCNACATGGGAATGGGATGACAATAATCAAACAGATGTTTTGACTTATGTTAATGCAGTNCCNTTGACTGACGAAGAGAGAAACGACATTCTTAAGGAAGAAGGAGACCCTGATGTTGATAATGATGGNATAGTNGANAAATTTGATGAAGACGATGACAANGATGGAATTNTAGATGAAAATGATATGGATGATGATAATGACGGAATNGANGANGATAGCGANAGATGTCCTGGAACTCCANCTGGCGAAAGGGTGGACGTAGATGGNTGTTCNTCNTCGCAAATTCTTAAAGAGGTAACAGAAGACGGNAATTTACCAGGATTTAATTTCGTATTTGCNNTATNATCTATNTNATTGATNGCTTATTNTAGAAANATAAAAAAATTAAATTNATGACNCAATTAGACCATTCTAGATTATCTGATTTTATCGATCAAAAGTGGGANGAGTCGGCCCTTCCGAGCNTAAGTGAGTTCATAGAAATNCCAGCTTTGTCNCCTTCATTTGATCCAGACTGGGAAGAAAATGGGTATCTAGATGCTGCAATTGAAACATTTATTTCTTGGATTAAGAGCTTGAGCTTAGAACGTGTTAGCATTTCCGTACATCGCTTGAAAAAGCGCTCACCTCTACTCCTTGTAACTATTAACGGTGATTCAGAAGGAGAAGTTTTGTTTTATTCTCATTTGGATAAACAACCTGAGGCTTCAGGTTGGTCTGACGGTAAAGGTCCATGGAAAGCAGTTGTTGAAGGCGATTGGTTGTTTGGCAGAGGAAGCGTTGACGATGGATATGGTGGATACGCAGGTATTCTATCGATTCTGGGGCTNCAAGAACAAGGTATATCTCATCCAACTTGCAGATTTCTAATTGAGACTGGTGAAGAAAGTGGTTCNCCAGATTTGGAGTTGTATCTTGATGAATTAAAATCACACCTAGGCACTCCTGATTTGGTCATTGTCCTAGATACGGGAGGAATGGACTATGACAGATTATGGATTACACAAAGTTTGAGAGGAATAGTAGCAGGTACTTTGTCTGTTAAGGTATCATCAGTAGGCGTACATTCAGGCCACGGAAGTGGAGTAATGCCATCGTCATTTAGATTAGCNAGNCAATTGTTATCTAGGCTGGAAGATGAGAATACAGGAGAAATNCTTCCTGAATGGCTACATACAGAAATAAGCGATGATATGAAGGAAACGAGTTCAAAAATTATTAAATTGAAAGATGGTAAAATAAAAGATTTTCCTCTATTGGATGGCGTAAAGAAGCAAGTTGAAGATCCATTGGATATTTTTTTAACTATGAATCTAAAGCCTAGTCTTTCAGTCATTGGAGCAGATGGAATCCCTTCAATAGAGTCTGCAGGTAATGTGTTGAGAACTAATACTGACTTGAAAATTTCAATTAGGACACCACCNGGCGTTGATGCTACAGAGGTTGCAANGAAGGTAGAAGCTTTATTAGAGGAAAATCCTCCCAATGGGGCGCATGTTTCAGCTAAGATGACAGAAGTAGCAAATGGTTTTTTAGCTCCTGATTTACCAGAAAAAGTAGCATTAGACTTGGACGCTGCTTGTGTANAATTTTACGGAAAACCATCTATGGATTTATTCATTGGTGGGACTATTCCAGTAATGGCTATGCTTCAATCCAGGTATTCGAATTCTAAGTTCATTATAACTGGTGCNGGGGGGCCTGGTGGTAACGCTCATGGTCCGGATGAGAAATTACATATTCCAACAGTAAAAAAAGTTACTAAATGTATGTCATTAGCGGTCAAAAGTTTTGCAGAATATCGTCGACAAACTCAGGTTTAAGTAGATTGTTGGCACTAGTAGTAGATAGTTAGTCACCAGTTTATTAACTTTTAAATAACTTCTTGCAGGAAATAGCATATGAACGCAACAATAGTTGAACAAATTATCAGGCTAGTGCCTGCCGTAATCGCCATGGCGGTTTTCTCGGCATTCACCGTACTGAAAATTATGAAAGATTACGCTCCGTTCATGTTTACACCAATTGTAATTATGATGGCATTGAGCGTTGGTATTGATCAAGCTAGTCACGTAGCTAGCGCGGAAGATCACGGCGATGATGTTACCCACATCTACGTCAGCGGAGGTTCGATGTCTGAACCTTATTATCAGTTCTACTCGGACTCCGAAGGTACAACTGAAATTAGCGAATTAGACATCTCACACTCATACACATTTCACAGATTGAATGNGGCTACAAGTCATCCATTCTACGTTAGTGACACAGGGTATGAGCAAGAATCTAGTAACAAAGTAACAATANCTGGTGACGGTTCAAGCAGCTCAGGTATANCNGGNTCNGAAANTTTTACAATNTCNTTTGNAGANGNTTTNACNGTAGATGANACTNTGNNTTATTANTGNACTGTTCACTCNNGTATGGTNGGTGAGTTTTCACTTACTGAAACCGTATCTCTTCCAAATATTCCAGCTACCGCAATATCTACAGGTAATCATACTTCACTAGTAGCAGCGCTTACGCATGCTAACCTCGTAGGCGTATTGTCAGGAGAGGGCCCTTACACTGTTTTCGCACCTACGGACGAAGCATTTGAGGAACTTGGACTTAACTTAAGCGAATATGATACTGAAGAAGAGAACAATACCCTTGCAATGATTTTGTCATACCACGTTGCTATGGGTAGTGCAATGTCAAGCGATCTTTCAGACGGAATGGAAATTAACACATTGATACAAGAGCCAATATCTGTTAACATTTACGGCCAAGGTGCTGTAGTCCTTAACGGTGAAGCCTCTGTAACTGTTGCCGATGTGGAAACTTCAAACGGTGTGATACACATCATCGACAAAGTTTTGATGCCGCCATCCTTAACAACAGTTACACCGCCAGTCGGAGAAATATGTTATGACATGGATACGCATACCGTTGACGTCACCAAGACTGAAGAGACTTGTGAGAAAATGTGGATTCCTTCTGTAGATATACCAATGACTGCAGCAGCTACAACCATTCATACTTCTCTGGTCGCAGCACTAGAAAAAGCTAATTTAACAACTACTTTGAAAGGAGATGGTCCTTTCACAGTCTTCGCTCCAACCGACACAGCTTTTGCCGATGCAGGTATTAATCTTGACGATTATGATACAGCTGAAAAAATATCTGCTCTTTCAGATATTCTACTGAGGCACGTAGTTAGTGGAAAGGTATTGTCGTCTAATTTATCAGACGGAATGGAAGCTACTGCTCTCAGCGGTCATGTTCTTACTTTCAAAATAGGCGATACAGTCACTGTCGACAATGCAACTGTAACTATTGCAGATGTTCCAGTTAGTAACGGAGTCATTCATGTTATCGACAAAGTACTAATGCCNGTTAAGGAAGAAGAGACAAAGGAAGAAGAGTCTAAGGAAGAAGACAAACCNGTTTGCGACCATGTAATTGGTCTTGATTCAACAGGCTATGCTTACAGCCCAGCTTCTNTAACCATCAAGGTAGGAGAAACTGTATGCTGGCAATGGACAGATTCTGCTGACCTACACAATGTTGCCGAAATTTCTGCCGAGGGAGATCAAATGAGGAAAGAGGGAGGAATTTATAGTGGTGAGACAGCAAAAACAGTTGATTTCAGACATACTTTCACAGAAGCAACAACTTTCCATTACATCTGTGAGCCTCATGTAGGTATGCAAATGGTCGGCAAGGTAGTTGTAGGTGAATCTTCAACTGATTCTGAAACAACAACACCCTCTGTAGAAAAAGAGGAAGACACACCAGGATTTGGNCTAGCANTAGCTGCATTTGCAGTTATTGGNATNGCACTAATTTCGCGTCGTCTNTAAGACAAACATNCACTAAGGGAGTAAAGTCACTCTTACTCCCAATAGTGGTTTTTTTGTAATTTCCGTTTAGATTTCGATAATCTATATATACGCCATTATCTAGAATCGTCCATGAACTTGAGCAGATTAGCTGTTTTTGCAGTAATTCTCATGATGGTCTTGAGCGCGTTTGTAGCAATTCCTACATACAATGCAAGAGCAGACCATGATAACCACG
This sequence comes from Methanobacteriota archaeon, assembly GCA_002724775.1. GTDB lineage: Archaea > Thermoplasmatota > Poseidoniia > MGIII > CG-Epi1 > CG-Epi1. The sequence goes on along the minus strand of PBPR01000047.1, from coordinate 1,511 downwards.
ATGACCACGATCACGACGATCATGGTGACGACGATGACCACGGTCTTCCATCATTTTCAGATTTGGATGAAAATGGTAACGGTACCATAGAATTCAGCGAATTGTTGGCCATTTGTCCCGAAGACCAATCTGATGAACAATGCAGAGGTATTTTTGATCAATACAGCGGCGATGACGATGTTATAGACGAAGATGAGTACCAGACTTTTGTTTCAGATGTTACAGGCCCCGGTGACGAGCATCATTCTATGATGGTATGTTACAACATTGACACACATGAAATTGATTTTTCAATTACTTCACCTGAAGATTGTCAGGGAGATGGTCTCATGTGGGTTTCAACAGATGACGGCCCAGATGGCGGAGACGATGATTGGAATTTAGAAAATCTTCACGCTCACTTAAAAATGGAGAGTCTGAGCGAATGGTTAGTTACACTTCGCGGGGAATTCTCCGGAACTGATTCAGATATGTTCAGGCAAGATGTTTCTGAAATGTGTGAAAATATGATGGGAACTAATGAAGGTGAAATTACACAAGAATGTTATGATCATTGGGCCATGATGATGGAAAATGATGACACCCATGATGACCACGGCGGCCACGATGGATGGAGTTGTCCACCAGGTCTTACCGATGATGAATGCGACATGATGGAAGACTGCCAAGACAATGACATGGCAGGAATGTCATGCCAAAGAATGCTGTACGATTACTGTAATGATAATCCAGGCGTATGTGATTTCGATGACGGTGATAGTAATTTTTTCTTTGTAATGTTTGCTTATGAAGATGGAGATATTACTGCTGAAGAATTTTTGTCAAATGGTGCTATTGAAAGCATGTTTGATGATATGTTCGATGATGGAGATGGTACCGATGGAGGTCCATCATATGATTGGGGTCAAGGAAAATATGATCTCTATACTTTTACCTCAGAAACCGACGGTAAGGTAGTAGTTCATCCAGAATTCATTCATGAATTCTACGAATCACCAAATTTCATTTGCGGTAATGGAAATGCAATCCCATTCCAATATGTAAATGATTATTACGCAGATTGTGAAGATGGTGCAGATGAGCAATGGTATGATAGTAATACACCGAATGATACTTCAGACGATTGTCAAAAATGGGATGATGACGATTGTGTTGGAGATGAAGTTAACTGGTTCGATTGTCATGATGGAACCAAAGTTTGGATTGCACAGGTAAACAACGATGATTACGATTGTGAAGACGGTGAAGATGAATACCGCTATGTAAATCACTACTGGTACGGAGAGATTTATCTATTATCAGGTGAATTTACGGGCGACTCCCTTGGAACTGAATTAACACCAGACCACGAAGGTTTCATGGCTGCTTCAGAGTACATTTGCAATTGGCGAGATGACAACAAAACCTCCACTGATTGTAATAATGCCTTATCTGCCAATTTAGTAACAGGAGATACTTACACCTTGGTAACAGTAGGACACTGTGATTCGTTCGATGGTGAAATGGACTGT
>PBPR01000046.1 GCA_002724775.1 Methanobacteriota archaeon | reverse complement strand
TCTTAGTAACGACTGTAACATAGCCTGTTGCTGTTTTTCCAATGACACAGGGAGTAACTCCCTCAGTATATTTTCGTATTGTTTCATTCCTTTCATTAAGGTGAATAAAGTCAATAGTTATTGGTAATCTTCTTTCACAAACTTCCCATTCTTTTTTTGCTTTTCCATGGGTGATGTCACATAGTGAGCAATGTTTGTTTGAAAATATTTTACCAGCAAAATATTTGATTTCCCCAAATATTCCGCCATCTGCATCATATATTCCAATAAGCTTGGTAATTCCAGCCACAAGCGCCCTTTTTCTGTACTATATAAATTGTTTCTCCCTAGTGCACAAGTGCAGTGCTTAAGGTTATAATGCATTACTTGAAATGAAACTATTGAGTTCAAGCGAAAATAATGAGGAAATTGAACCTCCTGTAGAGCTTTATGCATATCATGCTACCAGTTCATTTGCAAACGATATCTCGATGCCTTATCTCAGTTATTTCGCAGTAAGATTAGGAGCTTCATTTGAGCAAATTGCATGGATACAATCATTAATGAATTTGTTACCAAATGCACTTCAATATTTTTGGGGTTGGATTTCAGATACTAAGCTTGTCAGGACTTATTGGATTATAGGAGGATCGTTGTTTGGAGCTATTTCATTGTATCTCTTGTCAACAGTNAATGATCCNAANGANATGNTNTTCNTNGTTNTAATNTATTCANTTTCNTTNTCAATNATNAATCCNACTTGGGCNGCNTTNCAGGGAGATTGGATGAATCCTTCNAANNGAGGAAGTACNCTAAGTAAATTNCATGTNATNGGNGGTTTNCTTGGTTTNGTAGGNTCNNTAATTGCNGTTTATTCAGTNTANACNGANGGNTCNAATTCNGCNGANCCNTTTAGNCCATTATTNACNTTCGCNGCAGTAGCTACNTTCNTTGGAGGTNTAATNTTNATTAGNGTTCCNTANAGNGANCCTGAAAANACNAANGATTTAGTNNTATCNGAAANNGCAAAGAAAGAATANTCTAACACTTTTCAAAGTTANGTTCGTGCACAGGCCTTTTACGCTTTGAATATGTCTCTGATTTGGCCNCTATTTGCNATGATTNTGATTGAGGTTCTNGAGGTAGACAATATTGTNTTAGTTGCNTTTAGTCTNGTTGGTGCNGTATCTGAAATGGCNTTTCAGCCNATNATGGGNNGATTAGTTGANAGNGTTGGNCCGCTACCNGTTCTAATTATGAGTAGGATAGGGTTTGCTATCTTGCCTTTCATTTATGCTTTTTTTCCAATTATTGAAGTTATGATTCTTCTTCAAATAGTTATTCTAGGCCCATGTTTCAGTGCATTTTTGATTACTTCTAACGCAATGGTTCTAGATCTTGCACCTAACAAAGAAAGGGCTGCATATTTTAGCTATTACAATACTCGTGTCGGAATAACTACCTTTGTTGGAGCACTTATCGGAGGATATATGGCTGGTTACCTTGAAGATTTTTACAACGACACCTGGAAAGCCATATTCACCATATTTATTATTTCAGGAATAGGTCGAAGTTTAGGTACTATTCCATTTTTGAGTCTCAGAATTCCTAAAAAATATCCTGGCTCAATTTATTTAGTAGATAGACTTATGGAATTTAGGATGTTTAAACGCCGTTAGAATCAATAATACTTTTGTATTAATTTATGAAAGTAATGAACACCAATTTCTCTTTTTGGTGAATACTTTCCTCTATCGTAAGCTTTTGATTTAACTCCTTTTTGAACAGATTCCACAATTTCCTCATCTTCTAATTCGACTTTATCTAATCCACTCCCAGCGCCTTTTTCCATTAATTCTTCTTTCCAGACGTAAGTAAAGTATTGGACTTGAGTTTCTTCTGGCGATTTTGGTTTAACTACGTTTACAGAAAGTCCCCATGGATAAAAGTTAAACATCATATTCGGGAAAAGGAAAAAATAATATGCAGCTACATTTTTACCATAATCCTGATGGTTTTTAGGTAAATCAAATGTGTGTTCATTGTCTTTGCCTACTCCTATCTGTAAAACAGTATTATCAATACCTTCTGTAAAATATTCATCGTATTCTAGAGCCTGGTTTAGATCCTTGTGAACAAACGGAATGTGGAATCCTTCAAGGTAATTGTCGCAATAGAGTGCCCAGTTAGCCTTTACATTGTAAACTCTTGATAATTCTGGTTTGTATTTGAATTCTTCAACAGGTAGCCAAGAAAGTCTTTCAATCATTGGGCCTATCAATTCAGTTATTTCACATTTCTTATCATTAATTATGAATATCATGTTTTTCCACATGTCCATTTCAATTTGCGGTAAATTATCAGATTCAGATGGAAAATTTTCTACATTTTCAAATTCAGGCATAAATTTCATTTTTCCATCAATATTGAATTGTCTACCATGATAACCACATACTAAATTCTTGGTTTTTGCGGCCTTTTCACAAATAATATTACCTCTATGTGTACAAACATTAGACATGCAGCTAAATTTTTCACCGTCTTTTGCTAGTACATATGGTTCATCAACCATTCCTTCTAGTAAAATACCAGGATGTGTGTTGTTTTTTTGTAAAAGCTCAGTATCGCCTACAAATTGCCAACTTCTGTTGAATAGTTTTTTAAGTTTTCTATAAACTTTAGGACTATGATAAAATTTAGAGGGTATTGTTTTGGCCTTGCGGATATCATTGTCAATGTCAAGTTTCATCGTCTTTACTTCTAGGCCAATTCCTAACGTAAGTTAATAGTTTTGTTTCAGCACAAAGTTCACCACCATCATTGTAACCTTTTGCTGTTAGCCATTCTTCGTGCTTATTATTTTCATTTATTCCTTTAACATAAGCTTGAATATCTTCTGTAGTCAGCTCAAATGTAATGGTTAAATCTGTTTTCACAGCTTTCACGTATTTTATGTTGGCTTCTTTTGTAAAAACATATGCTTCAATGCCATGCTGGCTGAGAACGAGAGGTAGAGCCATTCCATAGTACATATCCATCCCGGAGTATGTAGTCCCTCCAAACATTATTTTGTCAAAGGCACTATTCAACCATGATTGTCTGATAACCATTTTAGCTTTCATAAAGTTTTCACTTATGTCAACAACTTTGATTCTATTTGCAATAGAAGGAGGCCAACGATTCATCATTTTAGCCAGTTGTTTTGAGTTTAGATCACGTTCTTTGTATTTTTTGGAATAATATTTGAATGGATTTAGGATCAACGCCTTCGACCACCGCCACCGCTTCTGCTTCCACCGCCACTTCGGCTACCGCCGCCTCGGCTTCCACTACCACTTCTTCCCCCACCGCCGCTACGGCTACTTCCTCCACTTCTCCTGACGGCTCGACTATTTCTTCCTCTACTACGGCTGTTATCGGATNCAAATACTCCAGAAGAACCCCCACGATTTAGTCCGTAATCTTCACCAATACTGCCAACTCGCTGAGCAATTCCTAAAAAAATCGCCATAAAACTTATTGCAACACAACAGAACGCACCAATACCTATGAGGAAAAATCCACTCTCAACGTCTTCATATACNTCTCCAAATTCACTATATACCTCGCNAGCGTTTTCGGGATTGTAAAATATTTTCACTGTAGAGTTAACCGCCAAGCGCTCATCCGTTGCATTGATAAATTCTTGGAATAATTTATCTTCTCCCTCTCTCTTTAGAACGTCTACCCAGTGACTCTCCCATAATTCTACTGTTTCTCCATAGAAACAACCTTCACAACCTTCTTGGCCATTTACATCACCCGTATCCTCGACAGTGTAGATGTAAGATACTTCAGCAACGTAAACAAAATCTTTCCAGCATTCATCGTCGTCAAAATATCCATCATCATTTCTGTCTTCACAATATTCTTCGGTTATGAATTGTTCTAAAACGAGTGTATTTTCTATAGTTCCTTCAACAGAAGGCCATTCACTAGAATTTGTCCCATCTGGTACTCCGTCACCAAATTGGAGGTCAGTTCCACCAATTGCTATAATAGCAAAAATAGTTGTCGGAATAAAAATAATTACCAAAGCCCATCTGGGTATTTCACCAGAATCATTATCCTCATCTCCAAGCGTATATTCATCATTTTCAGACTTAGGGCTAGTATAGCTTCCACTTCTTGCTCCTGTCTCTGAGGGGGTTTTCGATGATGCATATCTGTCATTATCTTCACCACTCCTCCATTTGCGGTATGCTTCACTATCTTGTGAATAATCGTCGTCTTCAGCCAAATGTATCCCTCATTCTATCTAAGAAAGATGGTTTTGTTGAGTCTAGTTTCTTTAACTCTTCCCAAAGCTTTCTTGTTTTGCCATTAGGTTTTGGTACTTTTATATTTATCCTGACATGTTGGCTTCCTTTTATCGAAGGCCTTGTAATATCTGGCATTCCTTTTCCTTTCAGTCTAAGAACNTCNCCAGACTGTGTTCCCGATGGAATACTTAGNTTCACATTTCCTGCTAAAGTAGGTACTCTTATGNTGTCACCAAGTACAGCTTGTGANGGACTNATATCNAANTCTAATATNATTTCNTTATCTTGTCTTTGAAATATNTCATGTCTTTTTACATTTACAACNATGTACAAGTCACCTTTTGGTCCATTNTTTGGGCCTGCGCTTCCTTGCCCTCGCATNCTTAANCTGTANCCNTCATCAGCTCCNGCAGGAATTTTCANTTTTATTTTTTTATCAACNGATACAATACCTGAACCTCTACANTCATTACAAGGNTTGTCTATTTTTGTACCACTTCCTCTACAATCTGAGCATGTGTCTGTAGAAACAGTCTGCATGAATCCTCTTTGCATTACTTTCCGTACAATTCCTTGCCCTGCGCAAGTAGTACACGTTTTTGCAGTTCCTCCTTCTGCCGCTCCAGAACCGCTACATTTCTTACACGAATCCTCTCTAGGAATACTGATTTCCTTTTCGATTCCAGTAAAGGCTTCTTTTAATTCTAAAGTAACATCGTATCGTAAATCGTTTCCTCGGTTATTTGGTTGGCTCTGACCGCCTCCGAATAATTGTGAAAATATGCTTCCCATTCCACCTCCTCCGCCTTGTCTTCCTCCAAAGAGTTGACCAAATAGATCAGAGATATCGCCTTGATGACTGAACTGATCCCAGGAGAATCCTCCTCCGCCGAAATCTACGCCGTCATGACCAAATTGATCATAGCGACTTCTCTTTTCACTGTCGGCTAATACTTCATACGCTTCGGAGATTTCTTTGAATTTTTTTTCGGCAATTTCAGGACTTTCGTCACTAGCATCGGGATGATGTTTTCTAGCTAATTTTCTGTAAGCTTTTTTGATACTTCTTTCATCAGCATTCTTTTCAATTCCGAGAATCTCATAGTAATCTCTCTTAGCCATTTGATTGCTCTATTTTGGCCTTTTAATAAAACTTTAGAATTGTTTGGCAGCTATTCCTCTTGAACCAACAAATACAAAAAATATGGCGATAAATATGATAATGATGGTTGATATTAATGGGTCAGTGGCTATAGTGTCCCCATTACTATTAACTAATCCATAATCACTAGCAGTTATATTCCATTTCATTTCTAAAAGCGCGTCATAAGTAATGGAGTTGATGTAATGAGTTATGGTTAGCTGTTGGTAATTTTGTCCAGATATGATTTGTTCCCATAACAACCAATAAATGAAACATATAAGATAAGGTCTTTCAAAATAAACATTTATTGCGCAAAATATTGATAGAAATCCTATCCAACTTAGCAATATAATTTTTATTACCAGTAGTAACACATTTAGATCTTCTACAATTCCATGAATTCCAGCTCCCATCATTATCACTATGTAAAATAAGGATGAGTAGAGCCCAAGAAGAATAACGCCAGTTATGACTCCAGTTAAGTACCTATAAGTTATAATTTCAAGAGGATGTATTGGTGAAGTTCTGAATAATTGCATTGTCTTATTGTTATACTCTTCGCTGATCAATTCAGAGCTAAACATTATACCTAGTAATAATGCAATAAATCCCATTCCAAAAAATTCAGAGAAAGTTAGGTAAGTATCTCTTAAATCCTCGTGAAGCAGTCCTCCGTCGTCATTGTAATAAATAGTATCACCATCTACTTCTTCAGATAGCCTGTCGTCGGAAAATTCATAATATACCAATAATCCTAATGCACAAGGAAGCATCAAAATTGCAATCAAAACCCATGTTAACTTATTAGTTATTAGTCTATAACTGCAGTCCTTAAAAATAGGAGGAAATAATTTAGGAAATCGTTCAACGACTCTTCTCATTTCCATTGTTTTCCCTCCACTAATTTAGAATATAACGAATCCAATGAATCATCATCAGATACGATTTTCTTAACCATAATTTTTTCTTTGTCTAGAATCTGTGGAAATTTAGTGTAAAATTCATTCGATTCGTTTGTTTCCAACATAATCTCACCTTCATCTTCCATGATTCTTCCAGCAGTTATCCATTTTTCATCTAGCATTCGTTTGAATAAGGGCCTTAAATTTTTACCATCAACAGGAGATATTCTGATTTGAATAGGTATATTCGACATTAATTTTCGTATTTCATGGCGATCACCCGATGCAATTACTCGTCCATTGTTGATTAATACAATATTATCCGTTAGGTTTTCAACATCATGCAAAATGTGACTTGAGATTAGAATTGTTTTACCTTCGTTTGACCAAGACTTTATTTTTTGCATAAGTAAATGTCTAGTTGTTGGATCGGCGCCTTGGAATGGTTCATCCAAAACTAATATCTCAGGGTCAAATGCCGTAGCTCTTGCAACTTTAGTTTTTTGCCTCATCCCTCTTGAATAAGTACGTATTTTTCGATGCATAGCATCTTGTAATCCTAATTCAACTAAGGAATTTTTTGCTCTAGTGTTTGCTTCATCTCGATCAAAATCATGAATCAATAGAAAATATGTAACATAATCCACAGCACTCATGTGCTCATAAAAGCAATCATACTCTGGAACAAATCCTATTTTATTTCTTAATTCTAGATTTTCAAAAGGATTTACTCCGTCAACAATTACTTCTCCTATGGAGGGCTTAACTAAACCGAGTAGGACCTTCATNGTTGTTGACTTACCAGCTCCATTAGGTCCCAATATTCCAGTAACTCCAGATTCAATATTCAGCGTAACATTAGCTATTCCTTGTACTTTTCCATAATTTTTTGTCACTTCGTTAAAAATTATAGAATTCATTTTGACACCTCCATTTTTGAGATTATATAGTTCACAACAAATATTAGTGATGATAAGAGCAAAATGTATAGAGTGACAATTAGACTTAAGGAATAGTCGACAAGCTCAGGACTTCCAAATATAGTTACAAAATAATTTACGTTAAATATTTTATAACTTATTATATCAAGAAAATGTATCACTGATAAAAGTAGAATGTATTCTCCGTATTCCATGTTCATTTCAGATGATATTCCGTAAAAGATTTCAACTATCAAAGAAATACCATACACTGAACCAAAGAATCCTGCAGAGGCTAACGATTCCCTTCTAATTGCTGCTGAAAATGTAATTCCTATTATCGAGTATGAGATAGAGTAAAATATTGCCTGCAAAATCAAATTACTCATCGTCCACCTATTGTCAGTAAGGAAGTTTATATCAAGCCCAGACTTTGAAAACTGAGAAATAAAAACAGCTAAATTTGGGATTAAGGTAATTACAAGCATAAGCAAAAAAATAGGAATTATCCTTGCAATTAGATAATCCATCCGACTTATTGGTCGTGAAAGATATAGATGTATAGATTTATCAGTCAAATCATTAGCAATCAGCCCACTGCTTGCTACGGCAGCAATTAATACTAAAAATATCCGAGTTCCTCCCTGCTGCAAATCACCATAAAAATTTAGATGTGTGCATGTTTTTAGCTCATCAGAAACGACCTTACAAGGATATGAATCTTCACCTAGTAGCAAATAAAATGCAAATGTCCAAAGATACACTATTCCAATCAAAAACAGTATACTCTTATTTTTTAAGCTAAACAGTTTCTCGAAACCTCTTACGCCCATTCCCAAAACAATCCTTTTACGATCACTTAAATTGGGCTTAAAATCTTTGAATTTATCTTCTATCTTTGCATCTTTTTTCAATTTACCACCTCTAGATAGATGTTATCCATGGTAACAGCTACTCTTTCCATTTCATATAATTGTGAATTAGCTTTAGCAGCTGCAGATATTATTTCTTTGAAACTATTGTCGTCTTTGTATGGTATTCTTATCCATCTTTCAGTGATTTCAATATTCCTTTTAGCATCATTTTGTTTTAGAATCGACAAAAATTCTTCAGAATTTTCTCCAATCCTTATTTGGATTGTATCAGTCTGTCGTTTAATCAGTTCTTTAACGTTCTCTTTAATTTGTAGTTTNCCGTTGTTTATTATGATTACATAATCACAAACAGTTTCTACATCTTGTAAAATATGTGTACTAAGTAGTACATTAGTATCACTTATTTCAGCCAATCCATTGATAGTCTCTAGCATTTCTTGTCTGGCATTAGGATCTAAGCCGGACGTCGGTTCATCAAGAAACATAATTTCAGGGCCGTGAACTAATCCTTGAGCCAATTTTATTTTCTGCCTCATTCCCCCAGAATATTCTTCAATTAAACGATATTTTTCTTCACCCATTCGAAGATATCCTAAAATTTCATGTGTACGTTGAGTTGCAGTTTGATAATCTAATCCAGAAATAAGTCCCATCTCAATTAAGAATTCTACACCAGTCATCTTGTTCGGAATACAATCATGTTCAGGCATGTAACCTATTTTTTTCCTAATCTCAATCGAATTTTTATCCAGATTTTCTCCAAGAACTGTAATATTTCCACTTGTGGCTTCGATTAATCCCAGTGCAATTTTAACAAAAGTACTTTTTCCAGCACCATTTGGCCCCAATATTCCTATTTTTCCTTTAGGAATATCTACGGTAAAGTCATCTAATGCAGTCACCTGACCATATTTTTTGATGACATTATTTGCTTCAATCATTTAAAATCTAGCATTGCTATGTAGGCCTATTATATAAAGCGATTTTCAAAGAGACATTTTTTAATTAATTTTATATACTGTCATGATTGCGAAGTAATACCGTAGAAGAGATGTAATCTCGTTTTACTACGGAGGTGAAACCATCGCGTCAAACAAGATAAATCAAGCTATCGCCGATGCTCTTAGTTCAAATGGAGAGCGCAAATTTGTAGAAACCGTTGAGGTCGCTATTAATCTTAAGGATGTAGACTTGCAGAATCCACAAAAGAGAATAAACGCTGAAGTAGCTCTCCCACACGGCCGTGGTAGACCAGCTAGGGTAGCTGTTTTTGCACAAGGTGAAATGGCAGTTATTTCAAAAAAAGTTGTTGATACGGTAATATCTCCTGAACAGATTGATGAGCTTTCTGAAAATAAGCGTGAAGCTAGAAAGCTAGCTGGTAAATTTGATTTCTTTGTAGCCGAAACCGGTTTGATGGCTAACATTGGTAAAAGTCTTGGTGTGGTTTTGGGTCCTAGAGGAAAAATGCCTCGCCCTATACCTCCACAAGCTGATATTGAAAGAATTATTAAGAGTTTAACTAATTTAGTTCCAGTACGTTCTAAGGATCGCCCTACATTCCATGTTCCAATTGGAAATGTTAAGATGTCCCAGGAACAATTGGCTGAAAATTTAGAAACTATTTTGAAACGTGTAGAATCTAGTTTGGACAGAGGTTACGATAACATTGCTTCTGTTTGGGTTAAAACTACAATGGGCAAATCAGTGAGGTTAGAATAATGGTCAAAGCTTATGTTGCAGATTGGAAAAAGGAAGAAGTTTCAAAACTTCAAGATTTCGTAAAGTCAGCTGATGTTGTTGGCCTTGTCGATGTCAGTGGAATTGGAGCTAAACAGATGCTGGACATGCGTGCATCTCTTAGAGACATGGGAGTAAAGTTAAGGATGTCCAGAAATCGTCTACTAAAAAGGGCTATCGAAGCATCCTCAAAAGATAAGAAAGGTGTAGAGCAAGTTATTGAAGCATTAGAACCTAAACAACTAGCATTATTTTCCTCAACAGAGAATCCATTCAAAGTATTTCAGATGCTTTTGGAATCTCAAACCCAAGCTCCAGCAAAGGGTGGAGAAACTGCATCTTATGATATAATTCTTGAAAAGGGTCCAACAGCTTTCCCAGCAGGACCCATAGTTGGTGATTTTCAAAATGCAGGATTCCCTGCAGCAATTGAAAAAGGTAAAATTGTAATTCGTAAAAAACACACCGCAGTAGCTAAAGGCGAAATTATTTCAGAACAAGTCGCCTCAGCTCTTGCAAAACTTGAAATTTATCCGATAACCGTAGGAATGCAACTGTTAGGAGCATTTGATGGAGAGACTTTCTATCCTTCAGATGTGCTTGACATAGATTTGGAAGCTTTCCGTGGTAACGTCCAAAGCGCTACCGCTCAAGCTTTCAATTTAGCATTCAATACGCAGTACTTCACTGGATCTGTGATGCCGTCATTGCTTTCCAAGGCTCATAACGATGCCTTGGCCGTAGCAATGTCAACATCTTACACAACAGATTCAACAATCAAGGCGTTGCTTGCTAAAGCACACTCAGCTATGCTAGGTGTTGCTTCAAAATCGGGCGATGGCTTAGATGATGAGCTGAAAGAAATGCTTGGCAACGCAGCTACAGCAGCTGCAGCAGCACCACAACCAGTTGAAGAANAAAAATCATCTGATGATGAAGAAGATGAAGAAGAGGAAGAGGAAGTATCTGAGGAAGATACAGCCGCTGGACTTGGAGCATTATTCGGATAAAAAAAGGAGGCAAAAAAAATGGAATACGTCTATACAGCAATGTTGTTGCACTCAGCAGGAACAGAAGTAAGCGCAAAAAGCGTAGAAAAAGTCTTGAAAGCCGCAGGCGTCAAGGCAGACAAATCAAGNGCAGAAGCACTTGTCGCATCTCTAGAAGGAGTAGATATTGAAGAAGCAATGGCTACAGCAGCAGTAGCAGCACCAGCAGCAGGCGGTGCAGCACCAGCAGCAGCCGCATCTTCCGAAGAAGCTCCAGCTGAAGAAGCTGAAGAAGAAGAAGAAGAAGTAAGCGAAGAAGACGCAGTATCTGGACTAGGTGCACTTTTCGGTTAAGGTTGAATGGGCATAANGCCCTNTANATTCAATGGATTCCGANCAGGAAAACCAAGCCACTACAGCATCTGAAGATAGTCCTTCTTCAAACAATAGCGAAAGCTCTGTAGATACGCAAGAAGATTTCAGCAAATATTCTGTTGATGAACTAAAGTCTAAACTCAAAGAGGCTGGTCTGCCAGTTTCAGGCAAAAAAGCAGATTTGATAGAGCGCTTAAATTCATCGGAATCAGATGAAACNGCTAAAGAGTCNAATTCAGANGAAGATGTTTCCNATGANGNTTCAGAANANACNGTAGCTAATCCNGTTTTATCTTTAGAAGAATTAGAGCAACTTTCTAGANCAGATTTAAGAAAAATTAGAAANGAATATCATCAGAAAGCAGAAGAATTAAGAGTTAGNAGAGACGAGTTAAACCTTACGTCACAGACTCATGCTTCTGAAAGGAACGATTTGAATGTTAAAGCTAAAGAATACATGGATGAAGTTCACATGTATCGTGACAGACGAAATGGCTTAAATGTCGAAGTAGGTCAAATTAGAGATGAAAGAAATGAAGTTACTGAAAAGGTAAACTCATTAAAGGATAATTTCTTATCATTAAAACGTAAAAGGTTTTCAGGTCAAAATTTACCTCCAATATCAAGGCTTAGAAAACAAATACAAGAGTTAGAAATTAAACAAATGACTACGCCACTCACAACAGACAAAGAGCGTGCATTAGTCGAAGAAATTTCATCTTTACAAAACAAAATAAANCAGCATGACGAGCTTATTGAAACAGATACAGAAGTTTTGGATGCTAGAGATACATTCAGGGAAGCTGAGAATAAACGCCGAGAATTAAGTAAATCTATGCAGAAAAGCAGGCAAGAAGCACAATCTGCCCATCATTCTATGAAGGATTCATTAAGACTAAATCGTTCAACTCGTAGAAAAGCAGATGCAGCGCAACGTGCTTTTGTTAAAGCTAAAGAGAAAGCAGATATTGTTCACAACGAATACATTGAATATCTAAGAGGAATGCAGGAAATAGATCGTATGACTGCTTCACAAGGTAAATCGGGTTCCGTGGCAGATCAGAAAGCTAGTGCAGCAAGTGCAGAAGATCTTTTCGCTAAGTTTTTGGCCGGTGAGAAGTTATCTACAGAGCAGTTAATGATTATTCAAAAAGCAGGAATGCTTTAATCTTAATCTAAATTTTTTAACCACCTTTTGCATTTGATATAAATGAATAGTCCGATATGGATTCCCTCAAATGAAAAAATAAAGAATTCTTTAATGTATAAATTCATGAAAGAATGTTCTGAGGATTTTGATTCATATTTTGATTTACATTCGTGGTCCATAAATAATCTAGAAGATTTTTGGGCTAATTTCTGGAGATTCTCTGATATTAAATATTCTAAAAATTATAATTCAGTATTGGAAAATCCAGTGATGCCAGGTGCTAAATGGTTTTCAGGTTCCGAATTAAATTACGCTCAAAATTTACTCAAGGGAGATCCCGATCAAATTGCAATTATATCTATNGGCGAAAATATTTCTCCTAAAACATTAACATTTAAAGAATTAAATCACAGAGTATCTTCTGTTCAAAAGGGATTATCTAAATTAGGAGTTAAGAAAGGAACTATTGTGGCAGGTTTTGTGCCTAATTGCGCTGAAACAGTCATATCAATGCTTGCAGTCTCTTCATTAGGAGGAGTATGGACTTCTTGNTCACCTGATTTTGGTGCAAATGGGGTTGTAGACAGGTTCGGACAGGTAAATCCTCATATTTTGATTACTTCAAACGGCTACAGTTACAATGGTAAACTATTCAAACTTGAAGAAAAAGTTAATGGAGTTTTAGAGTCAATTGATAGTATACGTCACATCGTTGAAATAGAATATGTTGATATCAAATCAAATTTTAACCACGATTCGATAATTTCATTCGGCGATATTCTAAACGACGAGCAAAAACAACCAACATTTGAGCAGTTGCCTTTTGATCACCCACTGTTCATAATGTATTCCTCAGGCACAACAGGTCCCCCTAAATCTATAGTTCACAGCGCAGGCGGTACACTAATTCAGCATATGAAAGAGCACCAACTTCATTGTGACATTAAGTCTGGCAAATCGACAATGTTCTGGTTTACCACTTGTGGTTGGATGATGTGGAATTGGCTAGTCTCAGGNCTNTCTTCNGGTTCAACTATTGTTCTTTATGATGGNAGCCCNAGCTANCCTGGTCTTGAAAGATTATGGAAAATGNTCGACGANTTTNATATAACACATTTTGGCACAAGTCCTAAATTTTTAAGTGCTTGTGATTCAGCTNATATCTTACCTAANAAATTTTGTAAATTTGNCAGTCTTGAATCNATACTTTCCACGGGTTCTCCTTTGGTTGAAGAGCAATTTGACTGGATTTATGATAACATCAAANCTGACATTCANCTTTCCTCCATTTCAGGAGGTACCGACATAATTGGGTGTTTCTTAGCAGGATCNCCGATTATTCCAGTCTACAGAGGGGAATTNCAATGTCCACAACTTGGAATGTCAGTTGAATCATGGAACGATGACGGANAGCCAGTAATAGNAGAGAGTGGAGAATTAGTTTGTACAAANCCNTTNCCTTCAATGCCCATTAAATTTTGGAATGATTCAGANGGTTCNAAGTATCATTCAGCTTATTTTGATGAATATGANGGAGTTTGGACTCATGGAGATTATTTGGAAATGACNNAGAACGGTGGTGCTATAATTTATGGAAGAAGTGATACNACNCTTAATCCAGGNGGNGTAAGNATTGGAACNGCTGAAATTTATCGCTCAATTGAAAACTTTGAAGGAATAATCGATTCGGTTGTCATAGGAAAGCCNGAGGNTTCTGATGTATCNATTGTNTTATGNGTTAAATTNTCNGAAANAAGCATTATTACAGATGAATTAANAGANAAAATAAANCTTCAAATTCGNAAATCNACAACACCTCGNCATGTTCCAAATTATATATTTCAAGTNTTAGATATACCGTATACAATTAGTGGAAAGAAAGTGGAAAAAGCAGTTTTACATTCTGTTTTAGGAAAAAGAGTTAAAAACAAAGATGCATTAATTAACCCTGAATCTTTAAAAGAATATTCAAATTTACCCTTCTAAAAGCTTTAAATGGAACACTTCTACCAAAATATGAAATCTCAATTTGTGCTACTACTTTTTGTTACCTCAATTGTGGCAAATCATGTTGATTTAGAGCCCTATCATTCAGATGATGTAGTAATTGAGATTGAAGATAGTGTTTGTGGTCCACATTCTTTTTCAAATAATGTCAAAGCAGCTTTTTTGAAAGAGATTAACAGGAATTATTTGAATTCGGAATTGTACAAATTAAAGGATTGGATTATAATATTAGGAGATAATTATTGTAACGAAGACTTACCTAATTTATTCGATTTATCAAGTTTAGATGACTATCATTCAATGAGATTTATAAATGGTGGGTGGCTTGTTAATTTTAACTCAGGAGAACTGGCGTACTCAGTTTTAAATGATTGGGAAAAGACTGAAAAATTATGGGGCTTTTATCCTGAAATGGGTAAAAAAAGTGTTTTGAGATACGAGCCTAACGATCCTTTTTATATTTCAGGTGACCAATGGTATCTACATAATTATGGCCAAAAAAATGGCACTTCAGGAGTTGATATTAATCCACAAAGTGCTTGGGATAATTACGATGGAAACGGTATTTATATTGGAATTATTGATGATGGATTAGACTACAACAATCCGGACTTGTCGCCTAATTTTGTTAGTTCCTACAGTTATGACTATTGTGATGATGATACCGATGTTATGCCTTCTGATTCAAATAATGATACCGAGTTAGATTGGCATGGTACAGCGGTTGCAGGTATCGTTTCCGCCAAAGGAAACAACAGTGTTGGAATTTCTGGTATATCTTACAATTCAGAAATAGTAGGAATCAGATTAATTGCAGATAAATGCAATTCAGAATTTTCATTAGATGAGTCAGAGGCACTAGCGCTAACTCACAGAATAGAAGACATTGATATATATGTTAATAGTTGGGGCCCATCTGATGATGGTATTACTTTAGGGCACATAGGCCCTCTTGCTATTTCAGCACTAGAGCAAGGAGTTACTGAAGGGCGAGATGGTCTCGGTTCAGTTTATGTTTGGGCAGCCGGCAATGGGCATCTGAATCAAGATAATTCGAATAAAGATGCTTATGCAAACAGCAGATATACCATAGCAGCTGGAGCAATTAACTGGAAGGGGGAAAGAACCGATTATTCAGAGTCTGGGTCTAATGTGATGCTTGTGGCTCCTTCAAGTAACAATACTTATCCATCAAATTCAGCAATTTTTTCAACTGACATATCGGGAACAAATGGTAACTCCAGTACAGATTATTTGGAGTTTATGAATGGAACATCAGCATCTGCACCAATGGTTGCCGGTGTTATTGGATTAATGTTAGAGGCTGAACCAGAGTTGACTTGGCGAGATATTCAGCACATTTTAATTCGCACTTCTCAAAAAATCGACCATTCTGATGAGGGTTGGTTCAAAACTTATGAAGGACGTGATTTCAATCACAATTATGGTTATGGTTTAGTTGATGCTACTAGGGCAGTTAATCTAGCTAAAAACTGGAAAAACATAACTTCTGAGATTGATTTTACAGATATGAGTTACAATGCAGGTATAGTTGATGTTAATAAGTTTATTTTTGATGCAAATGACCTAGGCCGAACTTCAGAGATATATGTCAATAAAAGTATGAATATAGAAACAGTTGAAGTCGAAGTTAATATTTCACATGCATATAGAGGAGACCTGAATGTATTTTTAGAATCGCCTAACGGCATAGTTTCCGAGCTTGTAAGGCAAAGTAAAGACAACGGCTCCAATTACTACAATTGGAAGTTTACATCACTAGTTCATTGGGATGAAAATTCATTTGGTTTATGGAAGTTAAAAGTAAATGATACTGATGCAGGAACTGCAGGAACTTGGAATAATTGGAATATGACATTCTACGGATATCCTGAGAAAGATTCAGATTCAGATGGACTTCCTGACTATGCTGAAAGTGTTATTGGGACTGGTCCGAACAATCCAGACTGGGATAATGACGGATTACTAGATGGTGAAGAGTATTACGGTTGGTCAGATTTACAAGGTAATTTTCACTATACAGATTTGAAAGATTTTGATTCTGATGACGATGACGTTAACGACTGGTATGAAGGAAGAGAAGACAACATAACACGTTCAATTACAGATCCAAACAATAATGATACTGACGGAGACGGAATCTTAGATGGATGTGAAATATACGGTTTAGATGATTGTGACAATTTTATTACAAATCCATTGTCTGTAGATACAGACGGTGACGGCATCAGTGATTACGATGAAATTTTCGCTAATTTACTGGAGCCATCAAAGTATAGAAGCGACCCTACCAAATTAGATACAGATTCAGATGGAATGCCAGACCCTTATGAAATAGCTAATGGTTTTCATCCAAAGATTCAGGCAGATGGTTCTCAAGATTCGGACTGCGATGGAGTTCTAGTGAAAGTTCAAGGGTTAGATTGTATTTTACTAAATGAGAATTCTCTGAGATTCACTAATTTACAAGAGTATCTCCGCGGAACAGATCCCAACAGTCAGGACTCAGACTCAGATGGGATGCCAGATGGATGGGAGTTTTATTCTGGACTGAATCCAGTAGTTCAGGACTCTCACTTAGATTTGGATAATGATACAATTTCTAACATGCATGAGTATGATAATTTTTTGATTGATAGTGTAATTTTTTCACAGACAAATCCTGAGCTAAGGGCTTACTGGAGATTTGATACTTTTGATACTGTATTTGCCATTGATTCTACTCTAAATTCTAATTTTGCTCTAATGGCTAATGGACCAATTAAAGGCCCTGCAAAGTTTACTAATGGAATATATTGTGACGGAGAGTCTTCCCACTTAAGTATGGATTCTATCAAGAATACTAAGTTTACTGAATATACTGTTCAATCATGGGTAAAGTTAACTAACTATACTAATTTTGGTACTATCTTTGGCACAGCCACTGATGGAAGAACTTGGCTTGGTATTGACTCTGAAGGTTTCATTCAATTTAGAGTCTTTGCTGGAAATAAACTTTATTCAACACCACTAGAAAATGATACGAAAGCTGTTTTGGATGTGTGGTATCATGTGGCAGCAACTTACAGTGAAACAGAAAATTCGTTACGTCTTTATGTAAATGGAACTTTAGCAACTAACGCTACAATTTCACCATCGCACTCAATAAAGACTACAGGTTCTAAAAATTATATTTGCCGAGGTCAAAATGGAGATTATCTTAACGGAACTGTTGATAATATTGCAGTATGGGAAAGATCTTTTTCAGAGGACGAAATTCGATACTTGGACGAGACTGAACCCTCAGCACGGCTTAGAAATATGTTGTATCGTCAGGGATGATCATCATCATGATTTTTTTCTATTATTTATATAAATCACATTGATTCCAAACTCACAAAAATGAAGAAGAAAGCGCCATAATTTTTTTCCCCACACACACGCACACACACACACACAAATCA
>PBPR01000045.1 GCA_002724775.1 Methanobacteriota archaeon | reverse complement strand
ATTCGCTTTGGAACTTGGTTATTGGAACGTGGCTTCGCCCCAAATTACGATTACATAGGAACTACTAGGCCTGGTAATTGTGGACAAGAAGAACAAATTCTTCATCAAGGGCTTGGGGTTGATGGGCTAAGAGAAAAATTGTCCAGTTTCTTATAGATGGCAATGGGTATACCTGCCCGCATTTTTGCAACACTCTTGAGAATTGTACCAGGTAGAACTCGAAACTGGATGTGGAAATGGTGGTATCAAAGATTAGCGAGAGCACATAAAAGAGCAGATTTTCGCTTCATGAATTATGGCTATATTGACGACAAAAAATTAGAATTATTAAAAGAAGATGAACCAAACCGGCTTTTCATCCAATTGTACAACATGAACATTCGTGATATCGATTTGAAAGGAAAAGAGATTGCAGAAATTGGTTGCGGGCGAGGTGGTGGAGCTTCTTGGATAGCTAAAACATATAATCCAAAAAAGTTAGTGGCATTTGATTTTTCTAAAGATGCTGTTGAATTAGCAAGTAATTGGTATTCTTCACAAAATAACCTTTTTTTCAAATTTGGTAATGCAGAAGATCTTCCGCTGGAGGATGATTCTAAGGATGTTATCTATAATGTCGAATCGTCACATTGTTATGGAAATGTTGAAGCGTTTGTGAAAGAAGTTTATCGTTCACTTAGAAGTGGAGGTAATTTCTGCTGGACTGATTTTAGAGACAAAGAAACGATGGAAAAATTACATGATATTTTTCTGGATACTGGGTTTGAGATTGTATCGAAAAGGAACATTACCAAGGAAGTTTTAGATGCTTTAGACGATATTAATGATAGTAAAGTTAAGGGAATAAGTGAAAACGTACCTGTAGGGATGAAGAAGAGCTTTGAAACCTTTGCAGGCGTTCAAGGTACTCCTGTTTATGAGGCATTTAAATCTGGAAACCTACATTATCATAGATATTTGATGGTGAAATTATGAATGGGTATAGATGTCTAATTACAGGAGCTACTGATGGAATCGGTAAAGAGGCTGCTATTGAATTGGCAAAAAAAGGGTGCAATCTCATTCTTATTGGAAGAAACAGAGTAAAAGGGGAGAATGTTGTAGAACAGATAAGAAGTGTTTCTGATAGTCATGTAGACATTGATTACCTTGTAGCAGATCTTATGTTAATGAAAGAAGTTTCTCGAGTTGCTGATGAAATAATCAGAAAATATCCAAAAATTGATATCTTGTTAAATAATGTTGGGGCTTATTTTACTTCTAGAGAGGTGACAGAGGAGGGATTTGAACGAACTTTTGCCTTGAACCATTTAGGATATTTTTTGATGACAAAGAAATTACTACCTCTAGTTGAAAAAAGTAATTACAAAAGAATCGTCAATGTTTCTTCAAGTGCCCATTATGGTATTGATTTTGAATTCGATAATATGAACGGGGAAAAAAAATATGCTGGTTTTGATACTTACAAAAAATCAAAACTCGCTAATGTAATGTTCACTTATGAATTAGCAAAAAGAATCGAAGGGACTGGAATTACTGCAAATTGTTTGCATCCAGGATTTGTGTCCACAAATTTTGGGAAAAATAACAATATTTTCTGGAGAAATGCTATCAGATTAGCAATGATGTTAACTGCGATTAGTGTGAAAGACGGTGCCAAAACTAGTGTCCATTTAGCTTCTTCAGAAGATGTGAAAAATATAACTGGGAAATTTTTTGCTAATTGTCAAGTGAAAAAGGGTTCGAGTAAGGCTAGAAACGAAAAACATAACCAAAAATTATGGGAACTTTCTGAAGAATTTGTGAAGCCTTTCCTATAGTGACTAGTGATAAAAATGGTGTGGGCACTAGCTCTTAAAAGTTGGCACTAGTGATGAATCTTTATATGCAATTATCCAGAAATGCAAATATGGAAATTAAGGATAGATACACAGAATTGAGCAATAGTGAAGTGAGATATTCCGTAACTGGAGGACCCTCAAAAACACTAGTTGTACTCTTGCAAGAGCCTAACTCTTCAAAAAATGTTTTCGATGATTTAACAATGAATATTGTAAATCAAGGGTTCCAAGTTTTATCGTTTGATTTTAATGGAAAAAACCAATTCAATTACTCCTCTGAAAAAGATAATGATGATATGTATGCAGAACAGGCTGCTGAATTAATTTCGAAATTTATACCTTTTGAGATTGAAAGGAACATTAATTTGATTGGAAATTTTTCCGATGGAAACGTTACTGAAATTGTTGCAGATAGGCTTGAGCACTACACTTCTTTGACAATGAACATGCCTTCGGAAGTCTCTCAAGTGCCTAGTTCTTCTGGACTAGTATCATTGCTGCATAACTTTCAGTCCAGCGGAGAGATTAGTGCATAACCTATAAATCTGTACATTAAAATTTAGATTATGGATACAAAGACTTTGTTTGGCGCATTGCTAGTCGCTGGAGTGCTCGGTGGCTTTGCTATAAACGGATTTTTCATGGACAATGAAAGTTTAGAAGATAACATCTNAGATGTTAAAGTCGGCAGTGAAGCTCCAGATTTCACACTAAGAGATAGNAAAGGAAATTCTTTTAATTTGTCTGACTTTGAAAATGAAAAAGTAGTTGTTTTAGAGTTTATGAATATGGGATGTGGATCTTGCCACAGTTTTGAAAAAGATGTTTTGAAAAGCTATTGTAATAGTACTACCATGCCAGAAGATGTCGAGGTTATCTCTCTAACNCAAACTGAGGATGTAAGTCAGGAAGATTTAGAAGAAAGAGCTGAGGGCAAAAATTGGGCTTACGTATTTGGAAGTGAAGAAATGACTGATGCTTTTGGAGCTGACAGAAGTCCAAGTATAGTTATAATAGATAAAGATGGAATAGTNACTTTTTCTGAGAGTGGGCCTATGACTGAGTCTGAGTTAAAAGAAAAAGTAGATGAAGCTCTAGNGTAATTTTACTTTAAAANCTTAGAATTGCATAACTAATAATAACGANATATATCCTGTAAACATAAGGAAAGGAGTATCCCATGTATGTGGTGAATAAGCTTCTGTTAATGTCATAACCGTAGGAACCAGCAACATTGCAAGGACAAACTGTACTGTAGTGAAATAATCGGCATGCATTGCTATTACAATAAAACCTGTAATCAATACACAAGCACTCCCTTCAAACGTTCGAAAATATTCTTTATCTGTAAACAATGCTTTAGTTTTATACCTATATTTTCCAAATCTAACCCCAACAGGCTCTGCTAAACCGTCCCCAACCACATTAATCAAAATTGGAATAACTACCAACGATTCTAAGCCCCATTGTCCAAATAACCAAATCATTGGTAGCATAACTGCAAAACCCGCNGCAAACTGTGTCCAAAGCCAAGACANTGTATGCGGCCTATCTTCTGGCCTATCAAATCCTTCAAACATCAACTGAAAGGGAGGTATTGCTTGTCTAATTGGNTCATAGAATGAAACTAAGGATAATGTTGTAATCAAAGCACTTATTGCTAAATAAATAAAATCTGTAAAAGTTTCAGCATTAAATTGTTGATCTATAAAAACAGGCAAGAAGAAAATCGCAAAATGGTTAATTTTGCGCGTATAGTTTACTTTNGTTCCAAAATATCGTGCCATTGCTCCTGTTGAAATCATCACTGCAGTAAGTGCAATTCCTTTTGCTAAAGTGGATTGAATTTCTGGAGTTATTTCCATAAGCATCAATGGTGGACCGGGCGAGATTTGAACTCGCGCCCTCCTCCATGCCAAGGAGGCGATCTTCCAGACTGATCTACCGGCCCGTCAGATTGTCATTTTAGTGGGCCTTTAATAGAATTTTAGTNTATTGACCACTTTTTAGTAATTCCTAAGCATATTGCTAAAATAGGACCTATGCCAACAGCAAACATTACAGTTCCTAAACCAAAAGTTCCTCCCAAGAAAACCC
This sequence comes from Methanobacteriota archaeon, assembly GCA_002724775.1. GTDB lineage: Archaea > Thermoplasmatota > Poseidoniia > MGIII > CG-Epi1 > CG-Epi1. The sequence goes on along the minus strand of PBPR01000045.1, from coordinate 27,443 downwards.
CTAAACACAGTACTGAAAGTTCAATTCCAGCTCGAACTTTTCCTATTGCAAATCCTGTTTTTTTTTGAATACCGGTCATCCACCCATCTCTTGGTCCGGGTCCCAAATTTGCTGTGAGGTAAAATGCACTACCAATCGCAACAAGTATTACTCCAACTATGGCTTGGATTACTTGAGATAAAATATTTGTTTGAACTGGGATATAAGGCCCCATAACGTCAATTGATAGTGAAATTAGAATAATATTGGACACTGTACCTATGCCTGGAATTTCTCTAAGTGGGAACCATAAGAAAAGAACTAGAACTCCTACAATAAACGTAGAAAGACCTACTGTAAATTGAGTTTGCTCAGTTATTCCCTGTGCAAGAACTGTCCAAGGACTAACGCCTATTCCTGCGCCAATCAAAATTGCCTCGCCAGTTCCAAAAATCCATAAACCTGAAACTAGTGCTAATAGTGTTGAAAGTTTCGGCTTGAAATTAAGAGGATGCTCAGAACTCCAAACTGTCTTTGGAACCTTATGAGCTGGACGAAATAGCTGCAGTAAATCCAGTTTGCTCAATTATTTTAACCAATTCTTCGGCGCTAATCTGACCGTTTGTTTTCACTACTCCTGAGTTTGTCTCGTGAGATATTTCGGCAGATTCTACGTTTAAATTCATTTCAAGTACGCCTTTTACTCTACCTGAACAACCGCCGCAAGTCATTCCATTAATTTGAAACTCTAAGGATTCAGTCATGCCTATTCATTTGAAGCTAGATTAAGAAATCATGCCCTATGTGGCTTCCAAGTTCTAAGAGTTAACGAATTAAGAACTACACTTACACTAGAAAATGCCATTGCGCCTGCCGCAAAAGCTGGAGGAAGTAACCACCCTGTCCAAGTAATCAAAGCCCCCATTGCCAATGGAATGCCTATGAGATTGTAAACAAAAGCCCATGCTAGATTTCCCCTAATTTTTCCCATAGTAGCTTTTCCAAGTTCTAATGTGGAAACTACGTCTAACAAATCATCACGTAGAAGTACGATATCTGCAGCGTCAAGAGCGATATCGCTTCCGGCACCCATTGCAATGCCAACATCTGCCATTGCTAAAGCTGCAGCATCATTAATTCCATCTCCAACCATAGCTACATTTGACCCGTTTCTTTGTAGTTTTTTTACAAAAGCTGCCTTTTCATCGGGTTTCACTTCTGCTTCATAGCTAGATACTCCGACTTCTTCGGATATAACTGAGGCCGTTTCGGCTCTGTCGCCCGTTAACATAATTACTTTGAGACCTAACTTCTTTGCCTTAGATATTGCTAAAATTGTGGTTTCTCTTAGTTCATCCTTCATTTCAATCCAGCCCATTAATTTTTGTTCCTTAGAAACTAAAACAGTTGTAACTCCTGTTGAAAGTACACTAGTTAAATCATCCATTATGTTCGAAATATCGACTCCTTGTTTTTCCATTAATGCCTGATTGCCTACTGCATATTCTTGATCTTCTAGGTAGCCTACTAGTCCCATTCCTCCGATATTTTCAATTTTATCAAAATGCAATAATTTATGTTCAGTTTGTTTAAACTTTTGTGAAATTGCTTTTGCAATAGGGTGTGTCGATGCAGATTCTAATGATGCAGCTATGGTTAGAACGTCATTGTCTTTAGAATCTAATGAGTTAATATTGATTAACGATGGAGAACCTACCGTTAATGTTCCAGTTTTGTCTAAAACTAATGTATCTGTATTATAACTGCTTTGAAGGGCATCTATGCCTTTGATTAGTAATCCATACTTAGCTCCCACTCCAGTACCTACCATAAGGGCAGTTGGAGTAGCTAATCCTAGAGCACATGGACAAGCTATTACTAACGTAGATACTAGAACCATTATAGCGAGTTCAGTTGAGTTATACTGTCCATATCCTTCTGAAAAGAACATCCAAGCCAGTGATGCTAGAATTGCACAAACGACCACCAATGGTACAAATACTGCAGAAATTCTGTCTACTAATTTTTGAATTGGGGCCTTGCCCATCTGCGCTTCATCAACCAAATGTATNACGTTTGCTAAAACCGTATCATCATGATGCTTTGTTGATTTTATATGAATNGAAGAATCCAAAACAATTGTCCCTCCCATCACNGGATCATCTTGCTTTACAAANACAGGATTAGATTCTCCTGTCATCATCGAAGTATCAATTGAAGCTGAACCTTTGACTACTANGCCATCAAGAGGAATNNTTTGTCCAACTTTTACCAGAAGCTCTGTTCCTTCTGGTATGTCTTCAACTGGAANTTCAGAATGGGAACCGCTTGAATCTAAAACGANTGCTGTTTTAGCTTTAAGATCCATTAATGAAAATACGGCATCNGTAGCTTTCAGTTTGGCTCTGGCTTCCAACCAATTCCCAAGCAATATGAATGAAATAATGAANGCGGCTCCATCNAANAAAACATGCTCAGTAGANGAAAAGATAGNCGGTAAAAATTGTAAATANGGTGCAAATACCACTAAGGATGACCAAATCATCGCTGTTGTAGTGCCAATGTGAACTAATACNTCCATATTTGCTCTACCTGACAATATGGCTTTCCAAGCTCCTTTATGAAATTCCATTCCTGCATAAATGTAAACTATTGACGATAAAACAAAAGCAACGAACAAGCGTAAATCAAGCTCAATAAAGTTGCCAATATCNGATAANAGCATTGTCAGAAAAAATGTTGGAATNGTTAAAATCAAAGACGTAANTACTTGAAATNCAAGTTTTCTTGTGTTTTCTAANGATTCTTGNCTNTATTTCTTAGGATCTACNTACTCTTCCGCACCAAATCCTCCTTTGCTNATTGCGCTCTGAATCGATTCTATATTTTTTTCNNCACCTTCTGACAACCTNATAGTGGCTTTTTCGAGAGGAAGATTAACTCTGACTGATTCTACGCCTTCCAAATTACTTACAATGGACTCAACTGACGCTACACAAGATGCACAGGTCATGCCTGTTACGCGTATGTTCAAATCGTCCATNNTNCAATTTAGAGATGAATTGAAATAAAGGTTTCTTCGTGGAGATTTATTGTTTGAAATCAATAAGCGAGATGGACTTGCACGACTTGGAAGAATTAAAACCAAACACGGAGTACTAGATACTCCAACTTTACTCCCTGTTGTTAATCCAAAGATAATGACTTTATCTATGGAAGAATTATCTGAATGTGGNGCTCAAGGGATTATTACAAACAGCTATATTATTTACAAAAATCCAAAATTAAAAGAAATAGCCNAGGAAAAAGGAGTGCATGGCTTAGTTAACTGGTTAGGTCCAATAATGACNGACAGTGGAACTTTCCAATCACACGTATATGGAGAAATCGAAATNAAACCAGAAGAAATACTCGATTTCCAGAAAAAAATTAAGGTCGATATTGGAACCGTTTTGGATGTTTTTTGCGAACCTGAAACCAGATTTGAAGATGCAAAAAGGGAATTAGCTGAAACTCAAAGGAGAATTGAAATTGCCGATCTTAACAAGGGCGATATATTCTTGGCTGCACCAATTCAAGGCGGAAGACATCTTGACTTAAGGACAAAAGCTGCTGAAATGGCCTCAAGAACAACTGCAGAGATTTTTCCNATAGGAGGAGTCGTTCCNCTTATGGAAAAGAATAACTTCAAAATTTTATCTGAAGTTATTTTAGCCTCTAAAAAAGGACTTGATATTTCAAGNCCAGTACATCTTTTTGGTTGCGGCCATCCAATGGTTTTTGCATTGGCTGCTTTTTTGGGATGTGATGTTTTTGATAGTGCAAGTTACGCTAAGTTTGCTTCTAGAGATAGCTTGATGTTCACATGGGGAACTAAAAACNTAGATGAATTAGAAGAATTACCTAACGAATTTTCAGCATTCCCTGGTATGACTGCCGCTAAACTAAAAAAGCTCGATAAANATAAAAGACAGAAAATAATTGCAAAGCATAATCTCATGGTTTCTTTTGCTGAAATCAGAAGAATTAAACAGGCCATACACGATGGATTACTATGGGAACTGGTAGAAAGTCGTTTACGATCTTCTCCNGCTTTAATGAAGGTATTTGACGTTATAGAAAATAATATTGATTGGATTAGTAAGTTTGAACCTGCTTATCGGTTTAAAACTCCCATAAAAAGCGGAGAGAAATCAAATATTAGGCCTATTTTTTCTAATCTAAAAAATTCATTCAAGTCTGGTGAAATGCTGCATCCTTACTTTGGAAAAGTACCAAANCATCTATCTGAAACCTATCCATTTCATCCNGGATTATTACAAGATGATATCGAAGGATGGAAGATGCAAGAGTGGGACGTTAGTCGTGTNAAAACTATTCTNGACTATCAATTTGGCCCAGGNGTTGGAAAAATATTTACAGATGGNGAAACTGAATTAGTAATAAGTAGAAAAACAAAAAGACTGAGAAATTTACTTTTAGACGGTGAACACGTAGCATCACTCTCTCATCGAAGAGGAATGTTTATACTTCAAAGACGAGGTGCTGAATTACTGCACGAGAATTCAAAGAAGTCTGCTTACCGTGTTGTTGTTAATTCCGAGACTGCAGAATTTAATCGAAAAGGAAAGAGTGTCTTTTGTAAATTTATTGAGAGCATTGACTCGAACCTAAAATGTCTAGATGAATGTATTGTAGTCACTCCAAAAGATGAATTAATTGCTTATGGAAAATTAATGNTAGGGCCTAAAGAAATTGAGCTTAATCAGCAGGGTATGGCNGTAAGAGTCCGAAGCGGAATAGAGTATTCAAACAAATCGTAAGTTCTTTAATCAAAGTCCTACATNTCATTATTATGCAACGCAAAGCTNTAATNGCTGGAATCGTAATTTTTNTGCTTCTCAGCACNGGCTTTGTCGGGATGNCTACTGAAGAAAAATTGGATAATANTNTATCTTCTGAAAATAATCTNAACTGGTGGGATACNTATTCTAGAGATAAGGATCGTAATGGAATTTCTGACTTATTGACTTGGAAACTTGCACAAGGTGAAGAATTTTTCAAGGCNGGAGAAGCTCGNGTATTTGTAAGATATGACCATCACCCTACTGATTACGACATNGAAATGCTAGAANNTGCTGGCATCAAGGTTACTTTCCGAGCTCAATACATTGACTTAGTGGGAACCACAATGCCTAGAAATTTAGTTTCTGAGGTTGCTACTTGGGATGGAGTCGTCATGCTAGATGATATTGGTAAAGCCGAACCACACATGGCCGACGCAGTGCCTGCAATGGGTGTTGATGATGTATGGCTAAACCATGGAATTTACGGTGAAGGAATTTCTATCGCAATTGTAGATACTGGCGTTGATAATGCTCACGTTGGCCTAGATGACATGGACGATAATCAATTTACATTTGATGACATGAAGGTCATTGCTTACTACGATGCTGTCCAAGATACTGTTATCTGCTCTCCTTGTCTTCCCGGAGAATCAATCGATAGCGGAACCCATGGAACGCACGTAGCAGGAATTGCCGCAGGAACTGGAGCAGGAGACAATACGGGTACTCCACACATCGGAGTCGCTCCAAAAGCTAACTTAGTGAATGTCTTAGCATGTTGTGATGGCGATATTGAAGATATTATAAGAGGTGTTGAATGGACTATAGAAAATCAAAAGCAAGTTACTCCTCATATCAGAGTTATGACTTCCAGTTTGGGAGAACAACAAGTAGAATTTCATATTGATAATGATGGTAGCTCTGCATGGAGTCAGGCTGTTGATGCTGCTGTTGAATCTGGACTTGTTGTTACTTTGAGTGCAGGAAACGAATTTGGATCCGCAACAGGTGCCGGATGTAATACTATTGATTCTCCTGGAGATTCAAGATTGCCAATAACCGTTGCTTCTCTTGACAAAGATTTAAGCTTAGCAATTTACAGCTCTAGAGGATATACTTCAGATGGGCGAGTTAAACCAGATGTCGCTGCAATAGGTAGCAACATTATGGCTCCTAATCAAGGAACTGGTACCGGTTACACTAGTAAAAGTGGTACTAGTATGGCTACTCCATTGATGGCTGGGATTGTTGCTCTAACATTAGAAGCAAACCCTGATTTAACGCCGAGTGAAGTAAAGGAAACTCTAGTAGCGGGATACTCTATTGAAAGGGAAATTCTCAATGATGATCCTGATGCTGCCTCTAATAACTGCTCCCTTTTTGAAACTAGACCAGATAATGAGTATGGCTATGGTCAAGCTGATCCTTTAGTTTTCGTTGAGATTGCTGGAAAAATAGACCCTGAAGTCTCTGTAAACTGGAGTTTAGAATATGACATGGAAGAAGTTAACGGAACCATGGTTCCAGTTAAACCTAAGTTATACAAAAATGATGTTTTGAAAGGTACTGCCATTACTGCAAATAAGCCTACTAACGGCGGAGGAATTCAGATTAAGTTTGGAGCAAGTGAATGGTACTCTGCTACTGATACTTCTACTCAAAAAAATTGGGCTACATGGGAACTATCAATGCCTTCTGATTTAGTTATTGAAAACAATCAAACTATTACTCTGTCTGCAAGATTGGTTCTTGATAATGGCGAATCTATGTCTGCTGTTAGTAGCTTCTCCGTTGTTTATCTTGACGAAAATCGACCTTCCAGTCTATTACTCGAAGGTTTAACAGATTTGGCTGGTGGGTTGTTCTTACCTGTGATTCTTCTATCAATGGCTGCAACAGGATATATTTTTACACAAAAAAGAAGATCTGAAAGTAATGTAGAAGTTGAAGAGGCTGGAGATGATGAATTTGTCTGGGAAGATGAAGGCAGTGTAGCTGGACAGGCAAATTTAATGACTACAATGTTTGGAGGAATGAGTGCTAAAGCGCTTACCCTTTGTTCTCTGTATGTTGCACAGGGAATACCTTCTGGATTTATCTCATATACACTAATTGCCTACTTGGCACAACAAGGATTTACTGCTGCTCAGATTGGAAATATGTTATTCTGGGTTTATTTGCCTTGGGTTTTCAAATTCCTATGGGGGCCATTTGTCGATAATTATCATTATTTGCCAATGGGGCGCCGCAGGCCTTGGATTTTAGGTGCTCAAGCTGGAATGGTAATTACTGTTGTAATTATTGCACTAGTTCCGGGAATAGAAAGTAAAATCACTCTTCTCACGGCATTACTGTTCTTCCATAATTGTTTTGCATCTTTACAAGATGTTGCTGTTGATGGTTTGGCTGTTGATGTTCTGAGTCCAGAAGAATTCGGTAAAATTAATGGTTTCATGTTTGGTGCCAAACGTTTCGGTACAATGGTCGGAGGTGCAGGAATCGGCATGTTCATTGGATCTTTAGGTATTGCAGGCGGATTATTCCTAACTGTTCCTATGCTACTATTGATTATGTGCTTGCCTGCATTCATCAGAGAAAGGCCTGGAGAAAAATTATTCCCATGGGGTGAAGGTAAAGCTGTTATTAAGGCAAAAGATGAACCAAAACCAACTAAGTCCAAAAAGAAAGTTTCGAAAGAATTGAACTGGGATATGGGAACTCACACTCCTCAATCNCTTGGAGTTGATTTCGGAATATTAATTGCTTTATATCTATTTTTGTTACTAACAGTTGGAGATATCGCCGGAAACATGACGGTTCTATTACTTACAGCCGGTTGTGGTGCTGCCTATTTCTATTTCTTAAGAAATAACACTGTTGGCCAACAAGCATTTGACCTAGCTCCTCAAAAAAGTGATATTGTCAAAGCCTTGACTCTTAGAGCTCCGCTTATTGGAATGCTATTAGCTATGCTAACATACTTCTGGGAATTTTTGATTCCTGTTCTAAATGTCCTTTTCATTCAACAACTAGGATGGAGTGATGCTGAATATATCGCAGTTACAGGAGGATGGGCAGTAACTGCTGGAATAGCCGGAACAATCATTGGTGGACTTATCGCTGATAAATTTGGTGCAAGGCGTATTGCAAGTTTATTTGCTGTTTTAACGGGATTATCAATATTTACTATTGCACTAGCTGAAGATTTATGGCAGAATAGAACTGTCATGACTTGGTTAATTGTCATATATCCTTTCTTCGGAGCTGCCATGGGAATATCTCTAATTTCCTTATTCATGAATGTTACATGGCCAAAGGTTGGAGCTACTCAATTTACATTATATATGGCACTTTTNAATTTCGGAGCNTTATTTGGATTAAANATGGCAGGATATTTTGAGGAGAATTTCACATANACTACTACCATTATGATTGGAGGAAGNTGNCAGCTTCTTATNGCNTTTGTATTNCCCTTTATAGATCCTGGACAAACCCGAAGAGAATTAGGTAACGAGTTTTAAGCGATAATCCTTAAATGGAGTTCTTTCTGGAAGGTCGTCTTGNTANAACAAGACAGGATTTAAGAAATGAGTAATAATATCTATGTAGGAAACTTGCCATGGTCTTTCAAAGACGACACACTAAGAGAGCTTTTTGAAGAGCACGGAGAAGTATCTGATGCGAAAGTTATCGTAGATCGCATGAGTGGTAGAAGCCGCGGCTTTGGATTTGTNGAAATGGCAAGTTCTGATGATGCTGCAGCTGCAATTGAAGCCTTGAACGGTCACGAAGCCGAAGGCCGCGAATTGAAGGTTAACGAGGCCAAACCTCGAGATGGTTAATTTTATAGAAAACGACGAAAATTTTATTCTAGTTTCACTGTTAATTACAGTTTGTATGCAATTAAGCTTTTTTGCAATAGCTTACAAGCTGCAAATAGATAAAGTCACAGATTTCGCAGGAACTGCTAATTTCCTAGTTTTAGCAATAATCACTTTATGGCTAGGAGAAGACTATTCATATCCTAAAATTCTTGGTTCACTAATGGTCATTTTATGGTCGTTAAGACTTGGGATTTACTTATCTTATCGAATAATTGTTTGGGGTGAAGATAATCGATTTGACGAGATGAGATCCAAGTTTTGGAGTTTTTTAGGATTTTGGGTTTACCAAATACTATGGGTATTTCTAACGTCATTACCTTTGATTTATTTTAATAGTTTAGAGGCCCCAACCGGATTAACCATTATTGCTACAGTTGGTACTATCATGTTTATCATTGGATTTACCATGGAAGCTTGGGCTGATTACACTAAATTTAATCACAAATTATATGGAGATAAATGGTGTACGGCTGGTCTTTGGAAGTACAGTAGGCATCCTAATTACTTTGGAAACATTGTCCTTTGGTTTGGTATCTTCATATTCTGCTTTACATATGGTGCACCATTGTGGACTATTATTGGCCCTCTTTGGACGACATTTCTATTAGTTTTTGTAAGCGGACTACCTTTCCTTGAAGCATCTGCTGATAAAAAATATGGAAATGACCCTGAATATCTAAAGTACAAAGATAATACGTCGATATTGATTCCGTGGTTTAATTCTTCAAAATAATTAATTAACGTGCCCAAAAAGGTTGGTCTTTCTTCTTAATTTTTTGCATTTCGGTGATTATATCTTCTTCAATTGGATCGAGCTTTACTCCTGCTTCTCTTATTGTTAGAATTGCTCGTTCATCCATTTCAATGTAAAGAACATCTCCTTCAGATATTTGACGACCTACAGTAACTTCACTAATTGCTATAGCAACTTCATCTCCTTGAAGGGCTTCTTTCAAAACTTGATCTCCTGATCTCAAAGAGCGTATATGTCCTACTACTGAATTGTCATTTCGTAGAACTGCCTGATTAAGGGCAATTCTTCCTCCAAGAACCCTAACTCCAACTACTGCTGGATCTCGTGTTCTAAATGTATGGCCTTCAAGAATTTCAAACTTACCTGGATGTGCGAAATCTTCCCTCAAATGTTGTGCCTGTTTATCCTTAATTTGGCCTCTCCATTCTTGATAATCCTCCAGTAATCTGTAAACAATATCTGATTCAAAAATCTTCACTCCTGTCTCATGGAGTTCAGATTTAGCATCTGGATGAACTTTTACATTAAATGCTAAAATTGCCCGATATTCTTCGTCCGATGGATCTGCTGTCACTACATCTCGCCTAGACACATCTCCAACAACTGCTTTTACTATTGGTATATTTACGGCTGACAACTCATATGCTAAAGCTTCTAATGATCCTATTGCGTCTGCACGGATAACTACTCCTTCATCTGTACATTTTACATTTGATTTCATCGAATCTGTCAACTTATCTAATGCATTGTCAATTTCTTCCTCTGATGATGCACTGTAGAAAGGAGCGCCTGCTACAACTCCTTCTATGTCTGGAGCTACTACTTTCAATCCTGCCGCTGCACCAATTACTTTTACTGAATCAAATTGTTGACGTGGATCTCTAATTTCATCTAATGCCTTAGGTCTTAATAATGAACGAACTCTGGTAACAATCGGTTCTGGTTGTGCGCCAATTATTAGTGTGTCACTAGCTTTCAAAATTCCATTGTAAATTATTACTCCTAATGTTTTACCAAGTCCCTTCTCTTCTTTAATTTCAAGAACTGTCCCTTCTGAAGAGCCTTCATCTAACAATAATCTTCCCCGCAAGTATTTTTGAGCTAATCCCATCAAAATCATGAATAACTCGGGGACGCCTTCTCCAGTATCCTTTACAGAAGTCGGAATTAATGCAATTGTTTTCTGGAAATCTTGAATATCTGTAAACAATGCTGAATCAAAACCATGGTTTCCTAGTTCTCCAATAATTTCATACATTCTAGTTTGGAAAGTTTGTTGTGCCATCTGGCTCTGATTTGCTTTATTAGCTAAAAATGAACCTTTATTTGTTCTCCAACCTGGCAATTTATCTACTTTATTCAAAGCTAAAATAAATGGAGTTTTATGCTGTTTCAAAATATTAATTGATTCTATTGTTTGCGGTTTAAATCCTTCAGTAATATCTACTACCAATACTGCAATATCTGCTAAAGCTCCTCCTCTAGACCTTAATGTAGAAAATGAGTGATGTCCTGGAGTATCTATGAATAATAAGCCTGGTAAATTTGTGGTTCCCTCCTTCAATAATGGACCGCATATTTTTGAAACTGTTTCAAATGGCACTTCCGTGGCACCAATATGTTGAGTTATGGCTCCAGCTTCTCTTTTGACAACGGTGGTTCCTCTTACATAATCAAGTAAAGACGTTTTTCCGTGATCTACATGACCTAAAACAGCAACTATAGGTTGACGAAGAGGAGCATCTGGATCTATTTCTTCTTCAACTGACTCTTCTTCTGGAGCTTCTTCCTCTGATAATTCTTCTTCTGGCAAATCGTCAAATGTTTCGTCATCAGAGGACATGATATTCTAGCGCACATTTGCCTGTTTTAAAAATATCCGGTCAAATTTCTTTTTCTAATACTTCTGCTAAATATTGGTATTCTTCTAACGAATTATAAAGGAAAGATGCTGTACGAAGATAACGTCTATTGTGGTGTGGCCAAGCAAATACTGGAACTTGAATATTATATTTTTCATACAGAAGTGTGTGAAAAGGATCTGCTTCCAAGGCTGAAGTTAAAGGTACATTAGAATTAGGTAACAAAACTGCAGATAATCCAACAATCATAGAGTCTGGACATAATTTCGGAGTTTGTAATATCTCGAGAATAGTGTTTCGAGCGGAAATTGCTAAATTTGTATTATGATTCATGATGCCTTCCCATCCTTTATCTGATAAGCTGCCAACAAATTCTATGCTTTTCGGAATGCATAGCCAAGGAGTTGGGTCTTGTGTGCCAGTCCAATCAAATTCTAGCCGTATTTTTTCATTTATGTTACCATCTACTGATGCACCATGACTAATTGATAAGGGACGAATTAAGGCCCTTCTATCTTCTCTAATGTGAAGAAAAGCTGAGCCCTTTGGAGTGCACAACCACTTGTGAGCATTGCCTGTAACATAAGCTGCTTGCAATTTATTCAAATTTAAAGGAACTATTCCTGGGCCGTGGGCTGCGTCTAAGAGTACATCGACTCCCCTAGACTGAAGTTCTTTGACTATTATCTCAAATGGAAGCCTAATCCCCGTAGGGCTTGTTACGGTATCAATTAATGCTAGCTTAGTATTTTTTGTAACTGAATTCAAAATACTTTCGATTATTTCTTCAGGACTCGTAATTGGGAAAGGTAAAGTGACAACGGTTGTTTTAGCACCTGATTTTTTTGTAACGTAATCTACTGCATTCCAACAAGCTTGGTAAGCATGATCTAAAACTAAAATTTCATCGCTGTGCCTTAAATCTAGAGAACGTAATATTGTGTTTACCCCAGATGTAGCATTAGGAACAAATACTAGTCCATTTTTATCGGCATTAATAAATTCTGAAAAAATTTCAATAGATTCTGCCCATAATTCTTTTGCTTTAACGTCTAGAAAATTTATTGGATCTGCTTCCAATTGATCTCTCAGTTGTCTTTGATAAGCTAATATTTCTTTCGGGCAAGCTCCAAATGATCCATGATTTAAAAAAACTGTACTTTCTCTTAAATTCCAATACTTTCCTAATTTACTTCTACTAGGAATATTAACCATTTAACGATATTTAGTAAAACGTCTCATTACTTTTTTTATTGGGTCCCGAGAATCTTCTGATATAAATTCTTCTTCAATCTTTGAATCTAGAAATTCTACAGCGCTGTCAACTGATTCTCTCGAGCCTTTAGCTGCTAAAGAAGCTAAAAAAGGTTCTGCTAATTTATCTGAAACACCTGCATCTGAAACTATTTCTTTAAGGAAGTAAAGCATTTCTGTTCGGCGTCCTTCGTCCAACATTGCTTTTGGCTTATTTCTTTTTTGTACTTTTTTATCTTTTCTTACTGGAGGCTGCGCCTTACTGGGACCTCTGCGCCTGTGCCTCCCTCTCCTTGCCAGAGTTACTCGCCTCCCATTTCTTTAATGGCAGCTTCAATTTGCTCTTCTGACATTTCATCTCTGTTAAAGAATTTCTTATTGCCAGTTTCACGTTTTAACTTCATTAAATCACCCCAACGGCCTGATGGCTTGCGGCTTGGCCCTCCTCGACCACGTCCTCCCATTCGAGGCATTTCATATTCTAAATCTGATAAATTTACAGATTNTTTAATGTTATCCATAGCAATATCTGATTCTTTCATGCTTCCTTTCTTACCTAAACTCAAGCGCATGTGGCCTCTTACTAAATTTGCTCTAGCATCTTTTAGATCTAAAACNACGTCGCTTTGAGCTATTTCAATTTCATCGTTCCAGAAACTCATTATTACTGTTCCTGTTTCATCTCCAACTAAACCTTCACAAACCATAGTTCCATTATCCATTGAACGAGGTTCATCCAAACTTATTACCTTCACTGGCATGTTTACGCGGCCAGTTCTTGGTGTTAATTCATCTANTTTCAAGTTATCAACCTATATTTACGACGAGAGGCCCAATTATAATACTTCCCTGAGATAGCTAAAACCCCATTATCACCTTATATCCTTTTAGGNTGAAAAGGCGTAAAACCCATAAGTATATATACCCTGACTGGTAGTAATGGATAGATTTGGGTGGAGTCCGAATCTAAAAAACAAGGAGATGCTCTAATGCAAGAAAACGAACCTGATTTTGAGAACCACATCGACGACATCGTAAAAGCTGTCGGAGATAAGCTAGAACGCAATGTAATTGCAAACGAACTAAGAAGATATGTAGATGAATATGGAATTGACTTGTCAACTGCCAAAGAATCTATAGTAAGAAAACACTACGGAAANCCAAATGAATTGAGCGTTGGTGGAGAAAAACTACTAGCTCAAGTTGGACCTGGAGAAACTAGTGTAAGCCTAAAAGCTAAAATTGTATCTGTATACAAAAAAGAAATTAATACCAAAGAAGGATCTAAAAAAACCATTTATGAAGGTGAGATTGGAGACTCGAGTAGTAAACTAAGATACACATTTTGGAATGATGAATTCCAGTTTCAACCAAATGACGTCGTAGAGATTTCAAACGCATATACAAAAAGTTGGAACGACATTATTACTGTAAATATTGGAGATCGTACTGTCATGAAATCGATCGAAGATGAAGAATTAAAGGGGCTTGATTTAGGAGTTGTTAGAAATAATACTTCCCAAAGTGCCCAAAAAGTAACTGTTGTAGGGCTCAAGCCTGGAATGAGAAATGTTTCTCTTAAATTGCGAGTGATTGATGTTGAACCTCGCAAAATAAACATTAAGGGTGAAGAAAAGACTATTTTTGGAGGAAATATAGGTGACCAAAGTGGTACCTGTCGGTTTACGTCTTGGGAAGACCACGGAATCGTCGCTGGAAAAGCATACTCTGTAGAAAACGCATATGTAAAAGAATTCAATGGTCCAGACCTGCAATTTGGAGAATATTCTAAATTTACAGAACTTGAAAATGATGATCTACCTTCTCTTTCTGACTATGAAACTGGAATGAACTACACTCTAGCCCAATTAGATGAACGAAATGGAGCATCTGATGCAGTTATTGAAGGTCATGTTTTCAATATAAGAGAAGGAAGTGGCTTAATCTTTAGAGACAAAGAGACAAAAAGATTAATTCGAAATGGCGAAGACCGCAAAAATGCTGAACCTGATCTAAGAGTTAAGATGATTTTTGACGATGGAAGTGGCTCATGTACTGCTTATTTAAATCGAGAAATTACTGAAAANTTAATTGGAAGAGATTTGGACTCTTGTTTAGAATTTGTAAAAGAAAACTTTGGACCCGAAGCTTTGGTAGAAGAAATGGAAGATGCCTTGTTACTAAAGCCTTTGAAACTAAGAGGTTTTGCAAGATCCGATGAGTATGGTTTATCTTTTTTTGCTAAATCTTGTGAAGCTGCAACTGAGATTGATGTTCCAAACGCCGCTAGACAGTTTTTGGCTGCCTTGGAGGGCTAAATGGCGCAAAGAAGAGAACCTGGAGTCCTTGTCTTAGCAAAAGAACTTAATGGTGCCATTGAAAAACACGTGGAAGATAGAGAATATTCTCCAACTTATTTGATTTCCGAGATTGGAGGAAAATTATCTCGCGTCTTAATTGGAGGTGTTTTAGATCAACTAGAAAATCGCGGATCTGAGAGCGACCCGTTCTACACTGCAAGAGTAATTGATCCTAATGGAGACTTCTACTACCTGCAAGCTGGACAGTACAACCCTGAGGGGGCTGCAGCACTATCAAAATTGGANAATGGAGTGCCTATCCTTTGCGTTGGTAAAGTAAGAGCAAGAACTCCTGAGGATAGTGAAAGAACGTACGTAAGTGTTCAGCCTGAAAGCATGAGGGCTGTTTCTATGGATGAAATTAATCACTGGGCAATAAAGGCCTGTGAGGAATTGATTAAACGTATCAATGCAACAAAATCATTCGGTACAAACGACGACGAATATAATAATTTGAATTTAACTCTTCGTGAGAAAGATGGAGTTGANCTCGCAAAAGAATTCTATCCTACTGTTGCTGTTGAAAATTATAGTGCACTGTTATATGATTGCTTAACAAAACTAGCAGANGGAGGCGAGGGNGCTTCTGAAAAATCTAATTTCACTGGCGAATTTGAACCTGCAAATTCTGCNCCTNTAAAGGAAGANAGTGTCNNTGATGAAGAANCNGTAANTGAAAAAGAAGACGANGTTATNGAGGAAGCCNANGANGAAACACCTTCTAAATCCTCAGANAATGATACNAAAGTACTAGAAACAATTAANAAATTAGATGAAGGCGACGGAATTTATTACGATGATTTAGGTATCGCAGTTTCTCTCGAAGGAATTGACGGACCTATGCTTGATGAAATATTAGATTCTTTGACTGATCAAGGGTTGATTTTCCAACCTAGATTTAATCATTACAAGGAGGCATAAATGAGCGAAGCAAAAATAAAAGTTGTAGAAGATTTGCCTGGAGTGGGACCTGCAATCGCAGAAAAATTAAGAGAAGCTGGTTACGACACTCTTGAAGCAATAGGAACGCAAGCACCTGGTACCCTTTCGGATGCCACAGGAATTGGAAAAGAATCTTGTTCCAANTTTATAATGGAAGCTAGAAANGCTGCAAATATTGGATCTTTCTTAACCGGAACTGAATTAATGGAAAAAAGAGCAACTGTAGGAAAACTTACTACGGGTGCTGAAGCCTTTAATGANTTGTTAGGAGGGGGCGTAGAAACTCAGTCAATTACTGAATTCTACGGACAATATGGTTCTGGAAAAACACAATTTGTTCTACAATTGGCTGTGAATACGCAACTTCCTGTTGAACAAGGNGGACTCGGTGGTGAAGTTGCCATCATTGATACTGAAAATACATTCAGACCTGAAAGAATCATTTCTATGGCTAAAGCCTATGATTTAGATCCGGACGAAGTTTTGAGTAAAATACATGTAGGAAGAGCATACAATTCCCANCAACAAATGTTAATGGTAGAAAAAGTAAACGAAATAGCAAAGGAGCGCCCTATCAGAATGCTTGCTGTAGATTCCTTNACTGGAGCTTTNCGCGCAGAATATATTGGACGTGGAACTCTTGCAGACAGACAAGGAAAAATTAACGCNCANATGACTGAACTTGCACGATTTGGAGATTTGAACAATGCCGCNGTAGTAGTCACAAATCAAGTGTCTTCAAANCCTGCTGCTTTTTTCGGAGATCCTACNAAACCTATTGGTGGAAATATCGTGGGACATACTTCAAAATTCAGAGTTTACTTAAGAAGAGGTAAAGCCGGGAAGCGTGTTTGCAGACTAGTTGANTCTCCNCATTTNCCTGAAAATGAAGCTTTGGTGTCTATCACGGAAGATGGAATTAGAGATGGCTAAAGAATTGGAAAATTTTCTAAAANANTTGGAGCCTAAGTGGGAAGACCCTACTGAGTTCAACTGGTTGAGAAAACAAACTGACTATCTTCTATCAAAGAATTAAATTATTTCTTTGGGAAAAAAGATAAAATATAACTCTTTAGACCAAACCAGTTATTAATTGCGAGGGAGACAATGCTATCGTTTTCACGGTCTACCCAGGCCTGTTCTTTGGCACTGTCTTCTTCCATNAAATNATCCATAGAAGAATAGCCTGAACTTCCTCCGTCGTTCACGTTGTGCTGAACTCCTTCCGGAATATTATTNGTCATGGCATTTCCNACTTTGAATGGCCAATGCTTGAAATCTTCACCTGAGGCGTACCTNCCAACGGTTGAATTATTGATATCTTCATCNTCTTCTTTGGTATGATGNGTGCCCCTAGGNGTCTCTTCTTCGTCTTTNTAGTCGTAAAATGTTTCGTCTGCTGGCTTGTAGCCTCTAATNTCCATTTCAGAATTCATCGTCTTCCTCCCAATCAAAATCTANCTCTTCTTTTCCTCTNGTTACAAAATAACCTGCTAATACAATTGAAGTAACTGAAACNAGAACAAGNAGTGTTATNGTTCCGCCCTCTGTAACTTCNTCTACTAATGACTGTACAAAATCTTCTTTTTCAGGCTCTGCTACCACTAAAATNAATTCTGCAACNTTATTATTCTCNTTTGATTCAACTACTACGTTGTTTCTATCAATAATTACTTTGATTAAATATTCNCCNTTNNTATCNAATGNATANCTAAANGATGTNGANGCTGAAGCNCCNGGTGTTCGCAAANACTGCNGTTTCGTANANNANTATTTCATTGCCNCCNGANACCCAAATTACTGTAACNGGAATTGGATTNTAAGCNACTAATGGATCNCCNTCNGCTGANACNGTNATNTCTATNGTNAATGAATTNCCTGCTTTNACTTTAGANATNCCNGTTTGATTATTNATTTGAATNTTNCCNGGAGANATTACATTNTCNATNTCATATCCNTGNATTACAAGATACAANTCTTGNTCNGANAANACNTTCCANTGATTNCNTTGAATATCTTTTGCTTGAATNTANAANGANTATGTNTCACTTATTGCCTGNGCNTCATTNTANTACCAATAGAANGANGCTTTGTANGANCCATTTTGCATNGATTTCATNTTAAAATCTGCNGTNTANCCCTGNTTTCCAGANGANACTCCNACAACTCCNAGNGTCCANTCATTAGNATCAATNTCNGANGTNCCAAANGCNCTCCANACCATTACNGANACTGCNACTCGNTCNGCTGANTCNTCTATGCTNATTANNGGNAAATCTGCNAGNAAAGTGATTGAANTTNACTTCTGNNATACCTGCNGGATGTTCTANACTTGANGTNANNATTACNATTTGTTCNGTTGATTGNCCACCTGTTACNGGATTTTGNCCAGGNTCNCCTCCNGANTATTCNATTTCNACNTCTANTTGATCATTGTCATCTGGATCTTGATTAAATGACTCATTNNTCANNTNAAAAGANATTTCAAATTTNGTTGCTTCCTCNGAAGAATCTGTAATTGTTTTTGATTGNGATGTTGCTTGTCCNTCTGNNGTNCCNNCTCCNATNGTTACTGAAATTCTNAATTGAACNTCTTCNACNGTTCCTTGNGTNGAATTTGCCCANATTGTAAACATNTGNTCACCNGANGCNANTGANCCTGGNGTNTCTAAATCTACNANCCANNTACCNACGCTNGTCCATTGCCTGTCNTGNCCNGGCCATGANANTCTATTTGCTTCTTGNGGACAATCACTTTGNGTNTCTNNATCNGANNNTGGTNNCATNGTNGANATATTNCCNTTNCCATTNTCNAAATCTCCGTANAAAAATAANTCTAANTCATTAAANTCNTCAGATGTTTCTGCNTGACTNGGTTGTNCNAACAGTAAAAANCTGAAAAAAGCCATTGCNACGAGGCTCTTTTTTAACATCTGCATNTACNCGAATCACTCGTGAGAGTACTTTAAGGTTTCCTAACTAGACTAATCTATTCANGTACCAAACATTATCCTTAGTATATCTCTGGTTCCAGGNCCNAATCCNAAAGCTAATAAAAATAAAATTAATAAGCTAATCATCTGCTTTTGATCTTCCTTATGCTCTTCATTTTCTAATGCTAGTATAACTCCAGTTACTACTAGAAATTTCAAAGGAAGCATTACAATTGCTGTGCCAAATTCCTCTATGAACCAAGTAGGTAAAACATGCTTTTCTACATATCCATACTTGTCAATTCCTAAGTATGTTGCAGAACCGTCGATAAAGTGTCCGAAGTATAAAATCAGATATAATGGATTTGTTAAATGTGAGGCTGGNGACCACTTGAAATGAGAAAAAACTAAACTCCCAATTAGTGAAATGAGTGCTCCTATGCTCATTAACATAACAAATGTTGAATTGTTGTCCAAATCTCTTACTAGAAATAGGTTAAAACAAAACAAAATAAATAGCAATCCAAACAAAACATTAGGAATTCCTCTGCTTGAGATAAATGAGCCAGATATCCAAATTAACGCTGTCAAAATACTTGCAATTATTACCGTATCCCATAACATTTCAGGATTAACTAGTTCATTTTGAGATAGATTTAGATATGCTAAAATCAACAGTAAAGTACTTGCTATTCCAAAGAACATTATTGGGTCTTTCAGAGGCTTGCTGCGTAAAAATTCGGCCGTGAGTGCTGCGGCTGAAAATACTATTAAACTCCATGAAGAAGGATGGATCCATTCACCTGGTGCAAAATACCACCAAAGTCCATAACTACCTATTGCGAATGAAATTAAACCTATTGCTTTAGTCTTGGAAGAAGTTTCACTATTTGCTAGCCATACGCCAAGTGCTATGAAAAATAAAGCGATTCCTGTAATTGTTCCATAAATCAAAGGAGATATCATAATGTATTGAATAGGTGGTTCAAACGAATCTGCATCTTCAAGAGTTCTAACCACTCCACCTAATATCAAAAGAGGAATTGAATTGAAAACAAACTTGTCATCTATTGTTATTTTCCAATAAGTTAAAAGTTCATTAATGATTGTAAAAAATAGAAAAAAACAAAACCCATATGCGATTGTATTGTAGATATTATATTTTGCTCCTGTTCTGTCACAGTCTGCATCTCCAACCTCACAGGCGTCTGATTGAATTGGACTAACAAAATATTCTTCCCAAAATGAGTTGATTTGGGGAACAAATGAGATCATTAACACTAAGGCAACCAATAATCCTACTGAAGTATACAAATTATTTTGAATTTGTTTCATTGTTGATTTAGAGCTTCTTGCTCTCTCTTAATCCTTGCTGCTCTAAAAGACAGTATACAAAAAAAGAGATATTCTCCACATATTATTAACAAAACTCCTTTGGAAATATTTGCAAGACTATATTCTCCATCTAAAAGTCCTAAAATTGAGTCTAAACTACCTACTATTCCGAGTAAAGCAAATACTGCAGTAGCATGCATTGCGTGTTTTGCCATATCTGGGCTGTTGTAAGCCACATATCCTGGAAACAAAATTCCTAAACCAAAGATAGAAGGAATCAAAGCTGTAATCGATGCCTGTCCTGAATAAATATAGGCTACTATACCGAATAAAACAAGAAATCCTCCCTCTATAATTGCAACAAAAGGCAGATTGCCTAAAATCCAAGAAACTGTGCCTGGTTTTTCTTCTATTGTGGCCATTTCTAAATCTTCGCACTTTGAAGGGTAATTAAAATGTGTTGTTGAGTTAGAGATAAATAGTGTTCATTTCGTAATGTAACTAATGGGCTTACTTAGTGAAGATGAAATTGCAAGTCGAACTCGAATGATTGGACCTTGGGATTATGACCCTGAAGACAAGATGTTAGTACGAGAAACTACCTTTAAAGACTTTAAAGANGCTGTAGAATTTATTAANAAATTAGCTGANGTAGCTGAAAAAATTAATCATCACCCAGACATGACTGTCTGTGAATATAATCGAGTTATAGTTGCAACGACTACTCATGACGAAGGCGGAATAACTGACAACGATATTCGTATTGCACAAGAATTTGAAAGTATCTTAGAAACGTATGATTAGTGCTCTATGGGAGCGAAAAAAATAAACATTATTTCATTAAGTTTACGCTTCATAATTGGATTTACTTGGCTTTCAATTTGGTCTCTAATTTCAATTTGTTTAATGATCNTATTTTTACCATTTAGAAACATAAGAATTCGACTCGGAAATTTAACCGGTAAAATTATCGGGCCTTTTGTTACTAGGATTACCGGTACAAGAATAAAGTATCTGAACTATGATAAAATAAATAATAGTAAGCCAGCAATATATGTGATGAATCATGCATCTGCCTTAGATATTTTTGTGGCTATGGCTCTTTGTCCTTTTGGAGGGTGTGGCGTTGGTAAAAAAGAAATTATCAAAATTCCTTTTTTTGGATTAGTTTATTGGCTTTCTGGCCACTTATTGATTGATCGAAGTAACCGTGAAAAGGCCATTAAATCTATGAATGGCTTGTCGAAAATTGTTAAGAAAAACAATCTTAGTATCTGGATTTGGCCAGAAGGAACAAGAAGTGAGGACGGCAAATTATTGCCTTTCAAGAAAGGATTTGCACACTTAGCTCTTGCAACTAAGTTACCTATCGTTCCGGTAATTTTACACGATGCTTACAAAAGATGGCCNGCTAAGAGTATGAATTTTTATCCCGGGGAAGCTGAAGTTAACATTTTAGATCCAATACATACCGATAAATGGAAAAAAGATTCACTCGATAAACATATTGAAGAAGTTAGACAAACTATGTCTAAGGCGATGACATAATTTCATACTAATGATTNTTGTTTTTGACTTAGATGGAACTTTAATTGATTCTTCAAAATCTATTTTAGAATCACACAAGGCTGCTTGGTCAAGCGTAGAGGCAAAATGCCCGCCTAAAGATGAAATTCTCAGATTAACGGGTTTACCACTTATTGAGATAATGCAAAAACTTGGGCCAGAGTATGATCCTAAAGCTTTGGCAAAGGTATATTCAGAAACATACGTCAAGGCAACAAAGTATGAGCAATTGTTTGAAGGAGTTACTGAGCTTTTAACAAACTCTTTTCGTGCCGCTGTTGCAACTGGCAAGAGCCAACGCGGGGCTGATAGAGTTATTCAACATTTTGGATTTGAGAACCGTTTTGAAGTCGTTTTAGGTGGAAATTCTGTTCCAAATCCTAAACCTAATCCCGATTTATTATACTCCATTATGGAAATAACTAAAACAAATGAACTGATTATGGTTGGAGATACTACTTATGACCTTAAAATGGCTCATTTAGCAGGCGTTAAGAGTATCGGAGTTAGTTGGGGACATCATTCTACAGAAAGACTCAGCAAATGGTCGCCAGTTGCAAAATCTGTAAAGCAATTGGGTGAAATGCTAGGGTTCTAAATTACGTTCATCTCTTTCAACTTTTCAGGAAGATATGTGTTAGTAACAAAATCAAGGCCATATTTGGCTAAAGCTTGTTGCTCAGATTTCCTATTTATTTCTAATTGTAATTCAATCTCACTACGCCAATATTTACTCTTGAATCTTGGATCTGTTAATATTGATTTTAAAGCCTTTTTATCTCTATCTGATAATTCATCCGCTGGAAGTTCGTAATTTATTATATCTGAAGGAGTGACGCCTAAATATCTAGCACTTGGCGTAGCTAAAATATGGGAAATATGAGCTGTTTTGATTGCGCCATAAGCTACTGAGCTGTAAATCCTGTAAGACCATGGATCTGCATCTGTAAAGAGTAAAAGAGGTAAGCCCGAAGCTTGATGCATTCTCTGCAAAAACCTCCTTGTGGATCTTGCAGGTTGCCCTTTGATGTGGACCAAAATAGCCTCATGTGTTTCATCGAAGCCGTTTTCAACTAACCTATCAAACATTCCTCCTGTTTCTATTGCAATAATACACGTAGATTTACCAAAATCGTTAAATGTAATTTTATCTTCTTCAACGTTGTACGGAATATTGTAACCGGTATCTCCTACATCATTTCTACAGTTTATTCTCATAGGTTGACCCTTTCTATTAATCTCAGTAAGAGTTACATCTCCCAAAACTTTAGCTCCATCTTCCTCTGGTCTAATTTTAAAATCTTCTCTTTGAAAGTGTGTGACTATTTCTAAATCTTCAATCAACTTATTAGATTCATCCTGGGCATGAAATTTACCTAAATCCCATGCTTCAGAAATATAGTACAATTCCCTTAATGTTGAAGATTTACTTTGAGTTGACATTTCTCTTATGAAGTCTAATAAGTATGTTGTTCTAAGCAACATATATGCTCCATCTAATTTCTTAGCTGTACGCGTTGTTTCAGATTTTCCATATTTCCATACTTTAGCTTTTTCATCAAATATAATATTGTTTTTACTACGTGTTGGAACNGCCATCTCTGGAATNTTTCCTGTATTTAATTGTTCGTAAATTTGCGTAGCTATCTCTTCCAACTCTTTAACTGCTGAAGACATACTTGCCTATTGAAAAGGGGTTATAGATTGAATGGGTCAAAAAGCATATCTTATTACCTCCTTAATTATGGCCTAATATGGACGTTGTACAAATCCTTCTCTCTCTAAGTCTAGGTCTTGGATTGGCTGCAGCGTGTGGATTTCGTGTGTTCATACCTCCTCTTATGATGGGNGTGGGAAGTAGATTAGATTTGTATACTTTAGAGGGGTCTTTTGTCTGGGTTGATGATACCTGGGCAATCGCTATTTTCACCGTTGCTACGTTATTAGAGATTGGAGGATATTTTATTCCATGGATAGATAATTTACTTGATACTGTAGCTACACCTGCTGCGATTATCGGAGGAATNTTCGTAACTTCCGCGAGCTTGGAAGGTGAACTAGACCCGTCTGNCCAATGGACTNTCTCAGTAATTGCAGGAGGCAGTGTTTCAGGAGTAATTCAACTTGGAACTGTTGCCACAAGAGCAGTTTCTACTGGAACTACTGGTGGGTTAGCAAATCCTGTAATCTCTTTGTTAGAGGCCGTTGCTTCGATATTGTGTATTCTAATTTCACTTTTCTTAGTAGCCATCATTCCAATTGTTATCTTTTTCTTAATTTGGAAATCAATAGGATATATCAAAATAACAAAAAAAGAGATCGCTGCTCAAAAATAAAAGACAAAATATAGACCGCCTTTCCTTTAGTATTATGTATCGCCTAAGGAGCAAGAGGTTTTTCATATCATAGATTTCTCAAGTTTAATTGCCATGCTCATATTTACTTTGCCAGTCTCTTTCTTGCCTGGGCCAAATAATCTCTTATCGGCAGTACACTCCTCAAAATTCGGATTTAACAAAACTTTACCTCTGATTTTAGGAATGGTTATTGGATGGTTTTTACTTGGAATTGCTGTTGGCTTTGGCGCTCTATTTATTGAAAAAAATTCAATATTACTTACTGTGCTAACGTATGCTGGCGTTATGTATATGATTTATCTATCGTACAAAATTACTTTTTCATTTAGTTCTGAAGACCCCGACTTCTCTAATGAAACCTTAGGAACAAGTGCCGGTATGATTTTGCAAATTGTGAATGGCAAAGCCTTCATCCATTTACTAATTTTAATGACAGTATTTGGATCTGCATTTGGGACTGATTTCATAGGTAAAATGATTATTGCTTTAATAAATGTACTAATCAAGCTTACCGGCTGGATTGCATGGGCCTTATTTGGTACTGCATTGAAAATGCAGTTTAACGATAAGAAATCGGGAATTTTAATTAATAGGGCTTTTGGTTTTTCACTTTTCTGCGTAGCAATATGGATCGCAGTTCCTAGATAGATGAGTCAAAAACATAAATCAAAGAAAACGCTTTTGTTTCCTGACGAAAAATTGTGGAAGAGAATTTCTTCCAAATTTGGTAAAGATGAAGATAAATGGGATATTGTCTGGAATTCTAGCAAAATTTATTCATTCTTTGTTGAAAAAGAGAGACTAAAATTAGATAGTAAGGAATCTAAGCAATTAAAAAGTAAAATTGATGAGGTTTTAGCTCATTCAAAAAAGAAAAGGCAATGGTTTTTACATAAACAAAATAACGAATACGTTTTAAGAAAGCCAAATGAAATCAGTGAAATAGAATCCAATATTCGAGATTGGCGCCATTTTTTCAA
The DNA here is from genome assembly GCA_002724775.1 of Methanobacteriota archaeon. Lineage (GTDB taxonomy): Archaea > Thermoplasmatota > Poseidoniia > MGIII > CG-Epi1 > CG-Epi1. Next base: position 2,390 of record PBPR01000045.1, on the reverse strand, counting down.
TACTTATTCGCCAACGGAAGAGATCTCCCTCACAGGACAATTGCCCAGTAAAGAAAATAAAAAATATAAAATAATCGAAGATGTTTGGTTCGCGATTATTGCCAATGAAAAATTACCTAAGAATTTTTCCCTATCTAAAAAAGAATATATTGTGAATTGGAAAGCATATGATTTAGTTAAAGATGTAAAAGATTTTGCAAATGTTTGCTCTGGACTAAGATTCCACGACCCTTTACCCTCAATAGCTCTATTGCTGATAAAATCAAAGCGAATAAATGCAGCCGAACTATTAGATTTAAGACTAAATCATTTGCGAACAAACAATTCAAGTCCTTTTGGTAGAAATTATGATTCTCGTCTATCTGATATTGCTGAAAGAATACCTGATGTTAATGCAGAACATGCTCTGAAAGAAGGTAGAACTGACTTGAGACATCTGCCATTCGTAACCATAGATCCTAAAACTGCTAAAGATTTTGATGATGCGGTCTGTTTAATTGAAGAAAACGGGAAACGAACCTTATGGGTCGCTATCGCAGATGTAGCCCATTACATTGAACCTGAAACGCTTTTAGATGATGAAGCGAAAGCAAGAGCAACCTCTGTTTATTTGCCGCATGCAGTTCTACCAATGCTTCCCTCGAGACTATCTGATAATTTGTGTTCATTGAGAGCAAAAGTTCCTAGATTAGCAATGACTGTTTCAATGGAAATCGAAAATGACTGTACAATTGGAAAGGTCGCTGCTTTTGAAAGCATTATTGAAGTTCAAGAAAATCTATCATATGAAGATGCTTTAGACAATCCTAAATTTCAAAATATGATGGATCTAGCTGAAGAGCTGCGTCGAAACGAAATAAGACTGAACTTAAATTCTGCTGAACTGAGACCCAGAGTCCACGAAGATGAAATAACTGTTAATGTCAAATGGCCAAACAAAGCAACTGAAATGATTGAAACATTCATGGTTGCTACCAATAATTCAATTGGAATTTTACTTGGTGAGAAAAATGCACCTTTACCATGGAGATGTCATGCACCGCCAGATGCTCCAGAAGTTGAAGAATTAAATGCTAAGTTCAAAAATATGGGAATTAATATTGAATTGCCGATGCCTAGTGTAAAGAAATTTGGNCAATCNGAAGAAGCNGAATTAGCNAGTATGCTGGGCGACTGGGCAAACAGCGGAAANATTGAAATTAGNGGCNTNGAAAATTCANATGANCAAGATGATGTTGCNCNATACCTNAAAAATGTGTTAGANCCANATGCTCGAAANGATATTCTTATTTCTCTGAAAGAAGCACAACAGAAAGCTAATGATCTAAANAGNGCGACANGNAGAGTTGTTGATNATGGGCTATTCTATCTTTTNCAACGTGCNANATATTCNCCANAAAATCTAGGNCATTTTGGATTAAATCTGAANGCTTANGTTCATTTTACAAGNCCTATTCGAAGATATGCNGATCTNGTCGTTCATCGNCANCTCAAATCTTTCNTAAATGAAGAAGACTGGGTTCATTCTGAAGAGGAAATGACTNAAATTTCGGAGCAATGTACTGCCAANAGCCAAGAAGCTAAGTCTATCGAATGGGAATTAGTTGCAAATGCTTTCCATCTACATTTATTGAGAGGNGGAACTATCGNATCTGTTGAAAATTCACAAGAAAAACTNGAACTAAAACANTGGCCNGCTAGAGTCGTTGGACTNCGAAANCCTTGGATNTTCCTTGATTTATTAGANGACGGAGCTATTCGNGGAAANNTACATGTNAGTCANTTAGGNGATGGAAGACAATTNTCNACNGATGAATTTGGATTNCANNTAATCAATGAAAATAGNGAAGAATCTGANGATATTATNNTATCTTTAGGTCAAAANTTNCCATGTAGNNTNAGAGGNCTTGACCTNTGGAGTGGNGANNTAGANTTAGCNCCTATATAGTATATTTATTGTACGGCCTATAGAAATATATCTTAAATTAGTTAAGTNTAATTGCCGCCGTAATTTTGCATTTAAACAAACACTAATGCTTAAGTTCATGTCAATACACCTTTAACGGCGGCAAATATTTTTCTTGAGTTTAGATAATATATAATTAGATCTATTCGCCTGGCATCCTGTAGTCGCCTAGATTGACTTTTACCATTTCATCCATCTCTTCTACAGTAATTAATGGCGTAATATTTCCTTGAAATTTACCAGAGGCTGCAATGTTTAACGCCATTCCAGTCACTGTGGTATGATCTGGAAAATCCATAATGGCTAGGAAATCTGTACTACCATAACACCAATAGTATGCTTCTAATTTTCCACCAAGAGATTCTACAATTCTCGTTGTTTCGTCTCTTCTAGCCGTTCCGCCCTCCTTAAGAAGGCCTTTGAC
>PBPR01000044.1 GCA_002724775.1 Methanobacteriota archaeon | reverse complement strand
TTGCTCATACTATTGCTGAAAAAGGTTTGAGAATGTTCCAACAAGTTAAGATTCCAATATTAGGTATTGTTGAAAATATGTCTGGTTTCACGCCACCAGGTTCAGACGAAATTTTCCACATATTTGGAGANGGTGGAGGTACCTCNGCAGCTGAAGAATTCGAATTACCAATGCTCGGNCAAATACCAATTCGNCAAGATCTNAGAGAAGCNATGGACAATGGNACNGTTTACACTAACGACAATATCAATTCTATTGCATCACTAATTGCAGTCGAAGCAATGGCTGTTGTGACTAATGAAGAACTATCTCCATTTGCACCTCAAGAAATTAATTTGGCCAATGATGGTGAAACCTTAGTTATCAAATGGCAAGATAATGTTGAACACGTAATTTCTGCATTCAATGTACGATTTATGTGTCCATGTGCTCATTGCGTAGATGAGATAACTGGAGAGAAAATTGTTAAGGAAACTGATATTCCTCCAGATGTTAAAATTACCGAATCAGTTCCAGTAGGTAGGTATGGGGTAAGATTTAATTTCACTGATCCAAGCCCAGGTGCTGGTGCTGGAATCTACACCTTCTCTTTCTTAAGAAAATTAGGTGAAGACGCTGCTGCAAACGCATCTTTTGATGTATAATAACTCTTATTAATCACGACAGNACTTAATCATTATGTTAGCTCAGGAAATAAGAATACGCGGCGAACCAACTGCAGACCCACAAAAGTGTAGATTTGTACTGGAAGCCGAAGTACTTTCTCGTTCTCCTGTAAGCTTTGATAAAGAGTCTGATACAAGCAAAGCTCCTCTAGCTGAAAAATTACTAGCCTTGCCATACATTGCAGGTGTAAGTATTAGCGGTTCAGCAGTTACATTGACTGGTGACAACGTTGAAAGTTGGCCAGCAATTGGAAAAGAAATTGGTGGAGTTATTCGTGAGCAAATCAAAAGCGGTGAACCTGCTGTTGAAGAAGAAGTCATGGATATTGGTGATGCAGACTTATTCACACAAGTAAATTTATTGATTAAAAATGATGTTAATCCAAGCATTGCTGCACATGGAGGAGTAATTACTCTTCACAGTGTCAATGATGGAAAAGCATTCGTTACAATGGGNGGAGGATGTCAAGGATGTACTGCCTCAAGTATTACCCTAAAACAAGGCGTTGAATCTTACATTGTAGCAAAAGTAGACGGAGTTAACGAAATCGTTGATATGACCGATCACTCTGAAGGTGAAAATCCATACTATACACAACCTATTCCTCAAGCTGGTCAAACTGGAGGAGGCTGCGGATGCAGCTCTGGAGCAAGTCAATCCAGTGGTGGCGGTTGCTGCAGTACAGACGCAAGCCCAAGCCAAGGCGGCGGCTGCGGCTGTAATTAATTTCCTAAGCATCAGTTTTAATACTTGCATTATATACCCATAATATCTTTACAAGGTTAAATGGCAGAAGAAGAGAAAATTGAAGACAATTCCATAGAGGAAGAAAAGGTTGATGAAGAACCTGAAAACGAACCTCCAGCTAACGAAGAAGAGGAAGAAAGTGCACCTATTGAATACACTAAAAAATTGGGTGTTGAAGACGATGAGGAAGAAGAAGAAAGTGCATTCAATCAATTCATCGTCAATTCTATTGAATACCTTGACGGAAGAAGCAGGAAAGTAGTTCTTTGGACTCTAGGTATTTTTCTTTTAAGTACTTTTAATTTTATAGCATGGAATTTTGTAGAAAGTGAATTTTTGAAATATACTGGAGTTCTACTTTCAACAATTTTACTATTTTCTGCAATGTGTGGAACCTTAATCTCCTACAATGTATACAATAAGATTCACGAAAAAAATGTAGACGTACGATTATCTGGACTCATACTATCTGTCGGTAGCGTTCTCGTAACGTTATTCTTCATGATTTATCAAATTCAAACAAATGATTGCTTAACAGAATTCTCAGAAGCTAATTGTGACGCTGATATTTCTCTTAGGGCTGTAATTACTATCTCTGTTTATGCTGGAAGTATTGGCATTGTAATGCTAATTTACGGATTAGGATTACTCGAGAGAAATTTAGTACCATATGCAGTTGCTATTGCTTTTGGTGGATCATTAATCCTAACTATTGTTCTGCTGATGTCAGTTTATAGTTGGATTGAGGAATCTGTATGGCTACTACTGATTCCACTCCTTTTCCTAGGAATGGGGCTTGCCGGTTTACACCATAGAAGATATCAACTTGCAGGATTTGTTATTGGATGCTACATTACCGGACTAGCTGGAATTGGATGGTTGATTGAACCTAACCTTGCCTCTGGTGGATTTTTGGGTGGAGGATTGCCTATGACTGGTTCAGGATTACTGTTTATTCTAAGAAGAACCGACAGAGAAGCAAGAGAAAAAATATTATCTAATTCTCAATCTTTATTAGAAAAAGGATTCCCAAGTAAGGCATTGGATGCTGCAAATAGACTCATTCGACGCGCTCAACGCGATGGAGTCTTGATGCAAGATTCTCGAATGTGGTTAAGTAAAGCAAGAGCATTAACAGGTCACAGAGAATATGGAAGATCAATTACGTACTATTCCATGGCTCTCGAAATCGATGAAAGCAATGAAGAGCTATGGTATGAAAAAGGTGAATTACATCGTAAACTGAAACAATGGGAAGAAGCTGAGGCATGCTATCTAAATGCTACTGAGATTAGATATACATACGGCGAAGCTTGGTTAAAATTAGCTCAAATGAAGGAGCGAAGAGATAAGCTAAGTGAAGCTGAGGATGCTTACGTAATTGCTTTAGAATTGGAAAGTAACCACGGTTTTGCATATTTAGGATTAGGAAGAGTACAATCAAAGTTAGAGAGAGTTAAAGAAGCACTGAAATCTATCGAAAAATCTATCTCATTACTTAGTAATGACTATAGACCTTACATGGTTAGGGGTGACATTTACTTCGGCATTGGTGATTACGAGAGAGCTGACGCTAAGGGATATTCAAAAGCTGTAAACATTCGTCCTGACTTGAAAAACGGTTGGAGAAAGTTAGCTAAAGTTTACCGTTCGCAAGACAAAAAAGAATTGCTAATTATGGCACTTTCAAGAATTTTGGAAATTGATTCTGAGGACCAAGCTGCATTGTGGGAAAGAGCTGAATGCCATTTTGATGAGAAAAAATTGGGGGACTCAATGGGAGACATACATCGCCTATTAGCTCTAAATCCTGGCAATCAAAAAGCTAGAAAATTCAAAGCTAAAATTCTGGAAAAACTTGATACGAGAGAGTGGGATTAATGTTCAAATTAAAAATACGAAATTTGAACAGTGATTATGGAAATACAAATGAACAACTAGTGGCTGATTTCCTTAGATCAATAGGATTTCTAGGAAATGATGGAGGAAGAAATAAAGTTACTAAAAGATCTCAAACCGGAATTTTACTTTTTACTAAATGCTTGATACCTAATCCAAAAAAATCTTGGACAACTAGTGAAATCGCAAAAGAACTAGGCGTACCTTTACAAGCAATTTACAGACATTTGCAATGGCTAAGAGAAGCTGGTTTCTTGACCGAAGATTTTCCTGGAAAGGCTGAAGACCCAAAAAAAGTTAGACTTTGGCATTACGACCTAAACAAGGCTTGGTCTGGCGTAGAGAATCGAGCTAGAATTTGTTTAGAAACATATCGTGAGATAGTAAACAATTTAAATGAAAAATTAAAAGAATCAAAAAATGAGGTTCCTAGTGACATGATAAATGTAGGAAAGGAAGAAATTTTTGAGATAAATCTAAGAGAAGTAAGAGTAGGAGAAGATTCTACGTATGAGGATAATTTAGGTATTCTAGGTCGAGGAATTGGTCTTCTATCAAATCACCATTACCCATACAATGAATCTATGCCTTACAAAATTATAGATGAATGTTTTTTACAACGACCTGACAGGGCTTGGACTGCTGAAGAAGTAGCTGCTTGGATAGAAACTACAAGACCTACTGCGTACAGGCATTTGAACAAGCTCATCTCATTAGGGCTTATCGAAAGATGCAGAGCTGCTGATGGCGGACCTCCAACAAGTGCATTTCACTTGCGTAAGGGATCTCTAAAGAAGGGTTGGCAAAAGATTGAAACCGAAATTGAGCTTATTTTAGAGCAATACAAAAAAACAATAAAACAGATATCTGAAACAAATGAATAAACACCATCCTGCCAACAATTTAACTCCTAAAGGAGACTATCTCAAAAATAAAAATGTCTGGTTAGCTGTAACTGGTTCTGTATCGTGTGTGGAGAGTGTAGGAATCGCTAGAGAGTTAATTCGATATGGAGCAAATGTAACTATTGTAGCAAATAGAGCTGCTCTTGAGTTAGTCGGAGAAAAAGCACTTGAATTTGCATGCGGAAAGCCAATTATTAAAGAAATAACTGGCCAAGTTGAACACGTNATTGCTGGTCATGATGCTGATTTACTGATANTANCTCCATGNTGTGCAACCAGTCTAGGAAAAATGGTTCACGGAATCGGAGATAATCCACCGATGTTAGTAGCTCTAACTTGTATTGGAGCAAAGACACCGATGATAGTTGCACCTGCAATGGACAAAAACATGGCTAATTCAAAAATTATTAAACAAAATCTGAAAGAAGTAAAGAAATTTGCAACTGTTTTAGATCCAATTATGATTGAAGGTAAAGCCAAGTTACCATCCAAATTCAGAATAACTGCTGAAGCATGTAAGATTGCTGGAAAAAATGATTTTAAAAAAAATAAAATTCTAGTAATAGGTGGCGGAAGTAGTGAAGAAATTGATGATGTTAGAGTAATAACCAACAAATCAACTGGTAAAATGGCTAAGCACCTTGCTGAGGCTGCATTCAATATGGGGGCCGATGTTGAACTCTGGATGGGGGAGACAACCGAAGTGGTCGGTGAGTGGATTAGTCAACAAAAATTCAATTCTGTTGAAGATTTATCTAAAAAAATAAAGAAACTTAGTAAGTATGACGCGATACTAGTTCCTGCTGCATTATCTGATTTTGTTCCTGTAAAAACTAAAGGAAAAATAAGCTCACAAAAAATTCCTGAAATAAAATTAAAGAAAGCAAAGAAGGTGATTGAATTATTAAGGAAAAAACACAAAGGTAAACTGTGTGCTTTCAAACTTGAATCTGGTTTAAGTGATAATAAATTAATTGAAAAAGGAAAAACGTTACTAAAAAGTGCTGATATTGTAGTTGCAAATCATTCCGAAGTTTTAGGAGATGAAAATACAAAAATAGCTATCATAACAAAGAAAGGGAATAAGTGGATCGAAGACACAAAAATTAATGCTTCAAAACAAATCCTAAAAGAGATTGTAAAAAAAATCTAAGCTTTGTGAGCCTGTAATTTTCTAATATTTATTGTAAGAAGTGCATTTCGAATTACATCTTCCGGAACTCTTTCTAAAATTCCCATTACTTGTAATTCATCAATAATGTTACCACCGTGGTATGTNGCTTCNCGAGGTTTAAGGCCAAATTCCCTAATCANATGACGCTCAATTACTCTTTTAGCAGTTGTTGAGTGGCCTGGNTAATATGTTTCTTGTAGCATCTCAATTACAGATTTTAATCTAATCTTGAAGTTCTTTTTTTTCTCAGCTTCTATTCTTTGTTTTTCGTCCAAGATTACCTCTATAGCTGTTTATTCAGCTGAAAGGTGTCGTAATAAACGTATGCCTTAGCTTAATTCTAAAACCCCCCACCAATGTATCAGCTATCAGNCGAGGTCGCTTAGCCCGGTATAGCGCGGGCCTGGAAAGCCCGTGGGAGCAATCCCTCGCGAGTTCAAATCTCGCCCTCGGCGCCATTTTCTACTAAACTTAAATCACACCAGATCTAATTAGTTCAATTATTACAATCACTATACAAATTATACTGATTATGATACCAATCCATCCTCTCTTGACTTTAGAGGAAGGCCTGAAGCCCAAAACCGGTTCAGCCTTATCAGCTAACTTTTCTTCAATCTTGCTCATAAATTTTAAACTCAAAACGTCTTAATAACTATTTTCGTAAAGATTTTTTGAAAAGAACCAAATTACCAGCTCTCATGAGCTTGACGGAAATTAGAACCGTAACAATTATTGCAGAATTTCTTTCCTAGAGATTCAACTTCCCAACTTTCTTTATTGCATTCTTGACACAATGAACTATCATCAGACATAACTACCTTAATCTTTACTAACTGAAGAAATTTCTGCTACATCTTCTAAGGTTAATTTGAATTGTTCTTGAAGAGGGCCATAGCAGTCTAAACAATATTTGTTACCTTTTTTTAATTCAGGAACTTCTTCACTGTCCTCTTGAATTTCTATTTCAAATGCTTTTGCACCACAAACCATGCACATTATTTCTGTCATAACATACTTGAATCTACAGCCAGCATAAAGCTTTTTGCTATGAGAACCAAGAATGTGTACCAAATTGATTCGCCGCAACAACTTCTTTTCTCTCCGAAAAGAACTTCAAACCCATCAGCACTGAATCTAAATAATTTGAAAGTTTAGGCTTAGTGTAAGCAAAAAATGGAAAGAAATTCCAAATTTTACTTCCTCTGTTAAANATGTAAGGCATAATCGTAATCGAAACTGTGCAGNAATCCTGNGCTTCATNAATNCGCCATGAAACAATAGAATCGTTTCCTGAAGAATCGCCAATCTTTAGATCATAGCCAATTCCTTCAATCCAATTGTAAAATTTCCTACCTAAAATTCGTCCCCCATAATACTCAATGGAATCTTCATAACTTCCGTTCGACCAGGAAATAGTTTTATTAGATTTGCAAAAAGGATGAAACTTTTCTAAATGATTCCTTGAAGAAATTATTTCCCATAATTCTGCTTTAGATAATTCAATCTTAATTTCTCGGCTAACACTCCAAATATAATCATGAGCTTGTTTCATTATCTACTGAACCACTTGTTGTTACTGCGATAATTGAACCAAGGATAAGAAACATGCCTATTGCTTGTTGAAGAGAAGGTGATTCAGACAAAAGAAGAATACCCCAAACTATAGTCAAAGTTGGCTGGAGCAAAATAGCAAATGAAGTATAGGCTGCAGGAAGCCTAGGAAGAGAATAAGCTATAGCTAACCAGCCGACAACTTGACTGAGAATCGCTAACGATAATAGCCAACCATGCATAGGCATTACTAATTCAAAATTTATCGGCTCAACATGAATAGATTGTAATGGAAGGAAACTAAGGATTAGAAGCCCGATTGCACAGCCTGCAGTTGAATCAAATTGTAAATTAACAGCAGGAGCCAACTCTCTGTTTGCAAATCTGTAAATAATTAAAAAAGCTGAATAAAAAATAGCNGTAAAAACCCCTGCAATTACTCCACGAACTGGATGCTCACCGTATGGATTATCATCAAGAATTCCAGAAATTAGAACTAAACCAATCATAACGATTGGTAATGANATTAAAATAGATAAATTTGGTCTTTCACCAAATAGCCACCAACTCATTAGTGTAACAATAATTACCTGGGAATTGCCGATAAGAGTACCAATTCCCGTACCTATCCAATCTACCGTACTGTGATACGCAAGAAAGTCAAGGGAGAAGGCAAAACCTGCTACTAGCGCTATCAATCGTGTGTNAATCGAACGTGAATCTACATCTTTTCTTAACCAGATTATTATGATAAGAAAAGGAAGNGCATATGCCATTCTGAAAAAAGCGCCAGTCAGAGGATTTGCATCTGATAAAGCATATAAAATTGGAGCAAACGAGACAACTATTCCACCAAACATCGCTATTGCCATAGGTCTTTGCAACATCGATGCTTTCATGTCTTAGATTACGGAAGGCCGTATATGAAGAAANCTTACACTGGCAAAAAAANTGGTGCTCCCGCCGGGATTTGAACCCGGGTATTCGGCTCGAAAGGCCGAGATGATGGGCCGGACTACACCACGGGAGCTAATTTACATTTAGAAAGCGAGGATTTAATATTATTGTACTAGATTATACTTCAAAAGAATCAAGCTTAGATTTCAATTTTTCTATCTGTCTCTGGAAATTTTCCCTCTGTATAGATAACTCTCCCTGATATCTTGTCTGAGAGGCCTCCAATGCACTATAGTTATCTGTCTTAATCCTTTCAATTTCAGATTTGTGCGAGTCTCTTTCTTTTTCTAACAAAGATTCTAGCTCTTTAATTCTTAGTTTAAGAGTTTCTATTTCACTCACACTTTACTTACTGTACTGCACTTTAAACAATTAGTTCCATAACTATCTTAATACACGCCGTACTGAATAGTTAATGTGGAGAGATCCTTCGAGAACTAATCAAAATTATCAGATTAAGTATGTCGTATCTGATGGTTGGGGCGACCCTATCCAACTAAATCGAAGGCCCAATTCAAAGATGTCTTTCTCAAGCTATGAAAAAGAACAATTGAAAGAATCTATAGGAATTTTGACTGTAGCATTTACATTAGCTCTGAGTGATGGATTGGCTATTGTCATAAATAATCCAAATATATTGATAAGAACGTTACCTCTAGCTTTCGCAGCTGTAATGACGGGTTTTTTGCTTCACGAATTAGCTCACAAATGGATGGCTCAACAATATGGTTGCTGGGCAGAATATAGAGGCAATAAGAATGGATTATATTTCGCATTAATGATGTCTGTTTTTGGTTTCTTGTTAGCGGCACCAGGTGCAGTCATGGTGTCAGGAAATATTACCAAACGACAGAATGGAATAATTGCTGCAGTAGGACCATTGTCTAATATTGCTATAGCTGCAATAGCTTTCCCATTCTACATATTCACTGCGAATATCGATATCTGGATTATAGGGGAGCTTGCAAGATTCTTAATTATAATAAATTTAATTTTGGCAGGATTTAATATGATTCCGGTTCAGCCCTTAGATGGTTCTAAAATAATTGTTTGGAATAAATTAGCTTACTTTGGGATTATAGCTGCTATTCTCACACTAGCCTTGATTTATTGGAATATTCCTACCTTTTCATTCTGATGGGCACTACATGGATACTTTATGATGGAATATGCAGTTTCTGTAAGAGTAGTGTGAGTAATTTTGAGCGAAGTCTTGAAAAAAGAAATTGTAAAATTAAGCCTCTTCAAGATAAAACAGTCATGAAAATTTTGGGTATAAATGAGGGAGATGACTTACCTGAAATGAAAATTATTGGAGATGATAAGAAATTATACGGTGGTGCAAGAGGAATTGTATTTCTTTCAAAAAAAATATGGTGGGCATGGCCTCTATGGGCTTTAGCCCATTTACCTGTGACTATGTTAATTCTTGACTATATATACAAATGGATTGCTAAAAACAGACATCGTGCTGTTATATGCGAAATTTAAAGCTGTGTAAACACAAATATGGTGCGGGGGGAGGGATTCGAACCCTCGTACCACTAAGGACCGGATCTTAAGTCCGGCGCAATTGGCCAGGCTATGCGACCCCCGCATTTGAAAACCCATGTAGAGAACCTTTAAAGAGAGCTTCACTGTAAAAAAATTAACTAAAGTTTGGAAAAGTAATAATGTCTACTGCAACCACAGCAAAAATAATCTCGCAAGCTGGTAAGGCAAACCCACCTTCATTAGTCGCATTATATGGAGGGACTTTGGGCGAAAGAAAGGCAGCAATTACTGAAATTGAAAACGATCTTCAAGCTGTAGGATTAAATATAATTGAATTCAACGCAAGACGATATTTATCAGAGAACGACTTATGCTTACCACTTGTTCAACAAATCGTTACTGAACTAAAAGGAAATTCTGGGAGTAACGGTACAACTTCAGATTTAGTTAATAGAATTAATGAGAGTGCACCTGTAATTCTTTCAACAAATTTATCAAGTGAAAATAGGGTCGAAATGATTCATCAATTTGACTCCTCAATGAAAAAATTGGCTGCAATTTCAATTGAAAAAAAACCACTCATAATTACATTACAGGGTATTGAGAGAGCGGTTTCAGGCTCTTTCACAAAATTATCTGAATTTATTTCGAATTATATAAACATTAATGGATTTATGTTCATAATATCTTTAGGNACTGAACACCTTGAAAAAGAACTATTGGAAGNTAATGTAAACATAAATTCAGATGATTTTCTAGAAGATACNTTCGATTTTGTAGCTAATTTTAGTACTGANGCNAATGTTCCANCCAAACAAGAAAAAAAATCTGAGGATTTTTTCAAACCACCTGCAGGTTTAGAAGTAGAAAGCGGAGCTGCAATTGCAGCTAGAAGGAAAGGTAGAAGAATCCCAAGTGCTCCAGCAAAAAAAAGCTCAAGTGGTTTTAAAGTAAGAGAATTAGCCGGAAAGAAAGCTACTATCAAAAAAGCTAAACCTAAAAGAAAAATTATACGAAAAGTGGGAACCCAAAATAAGNCAGTCAAGTTCAAACCTGTGAGTGCAAATAAAAGTGCCCAATTTCTAAAGTCTGTAAGAGCAAGTGATATTTTTGCTGCTAAAAAATTCTGGAGTAAANCTAACGATCTTTCATATGATGAATTTACTGATGTAGTTAATTCAATACTAAAAGAAGCTTCTAACAATGATTCAAGAGTTAGAGCTACTGCAATTACTGGGTTAGCATCAATTGCAAAAGGTGTCTCTTGGGAAATGCCATCTGAAGTTATGGATCGGGCATTAATTATGACTGGAGACGGATCTAAAGAAGTGAAAGATGCTGCTGCTGACGCGATCAAAGAAATGAATGCGGCTGGCGTTNAAAAATCTCCAGGAAATAGTCCATCAAGTACTGAATCTACTACTACTTCAGGAACTATGGAGTTAAGTGAATTAGACACGGATAGTATGCTAGGCAAAACGTCAGGAAGTGTTGCGTCTATGTCAATAGGATCAGGAACCGGAGGTGTCAAAGTTATGGGAGGAGATCAATCAAGTTTTGGTAGCGCACCTACTTTCAAAATGACAGAAGATATTCCTTCAATGAAGAAGGACAACGTTCCAAAATTTAAACCAACTGGAAGTAAAAATACATTCAAAGTAGNTGACGAGAAAAAGAAAGTTCCAAAATTTAAACCTACTGAAAAAAAGAAAAAGAATGTCTTTAAAGTAGTAGATTAATTGACTNTAAAATAAATTGTATTTTCTTCTACCTGAAAACTATCAAANCTTTTGTTAATATCTCCAATAATTAACTCCGCAGGTTCAGAACGAGTTTCCGATTTTATGTATTCCCAATCTTCATCATTCAATTTAGGAGAATCTGACTCCAAGCAAACTTTCAGTGAAATTGATGCTTCTAAATCTAAATCCAAATCTTTTCTTTTAGATTGAATACGTCTAGTTATTTCTCTAGCTAAGCCCTTCGAAACTAAAGTCTCAGTAATTTCTACATCTAATACGAGTGAAATATCACCAACGTCCTCGACTTCAAATGTCGAGGCTGCATATCCTTCNTTTTCTACTCGNTTGATATTAATGTCATCTAGAGTAATNTCAAAACCTGCTAAATTGGCANCTCCATTTTCAATATCTGACAACAGAGAATCTGGATCTGATTTAGATAACTCTGCCAAAACCTTGGGTAAATCGGCTCTGCACTTTGCACCTAGAACTTTATGATTCGGTANAACCTCAATCTTCTGAAACCTGTCCAAATTCTTTTCAGTCGTCAATGTTTCTACATTTAACTCCTCTGCGATAATTGAATGGAATTCATCCAATTTAGGNCCTCCAACTATCCATCCTTCTTTACAAGGAAGTCTCTGTCTACGTTTAACTGCAACACGTATTTTACGTCCAGTTTCTGCGAGGGTTCTGACTATTGACATTTTCTTTTCTAATGACAAATCTTGCGGTGGTAAATTCTTAGGTACTAAATCTGATCCTAAAGGCCAATCTGCAGTGTGTACNGAGGANCCTGTCAAATCGAAATGAATTTTATCTGGCATAAACGGAGCGATCGGTGCCATAAGCTTGCTGACGGTTGTGAGAACTTCATGAAGTGTGGACTGGCAAGCCAGTTTATCGTGGCTTTCAGCTTCATCCCATAACCTTCTCCTTGAACGACGGACGTACCAATTTGAAAGGTCATTAATTACAAAATTCTCTAACTCTCTAGCNGCTTTATGGAATTCCCATGAAACATATTGATTGTGATAAATTTCTGCGACGGATGACAGTCTTGAAAGAATCCACCTGTCTAAAGCTGTTCTTTTTTCGACAGAAATAAAATCTTTACCATAATCAAACTTATCAAGAATTGCGTAATCTAAATGAAATTTGTGAACGTTCCATAGAGTGAGGAACATTTTAGCATATGTTTCTCTAACACCATTAGGATCAAAATTCATCGGATTCCATGGTGCACTTTGTGATGTCATATACCATCTAATGGCATCAGTACCTTCTTTGTTGAAATGATCCCAAGGATTTACAACATTTCCTCGAGATTTACTCATTTTCTTCCCTTCGTTATCTAAAATGTGACCCAATGATAAGCATCTACGATATGATATACTGTCAAAAACAGTAGTAGAAACTGCAAGCAAGGAATAGAACCAGCCTCTAGTCTGATCAACTGCTTCACAAATATAGTCGACAGGGAAGCTATTCTCAAATTTGTCTTTGTTTTCAAATGGGTAATGCCATTGAGCAAAGGATGCACAGCCAGAATCAAACCAACAATCCATGACATAAGGTTCGCGGACCATTTCGCCCTTACACCCCTCTGCAGTACAACACAATTTTACATCGTCTACGTAAGGCCTGTGTAACTCTTTAGGTGTGGGCGAAGATTCTGTCTTTAAAGAATTCATTTCTTCGATACTTCCAATACAATGCTGGTGACCACAAGATTCACAAATCCAAACCGGTAGAGGAGTTCCCCAATACCTTTCTCGACTTATAGCCCAGTCTTTGATATTTCGAAGCCATTCTCCAACCCTTCCAGTCCCAGTCCACTCAGGCGCCCACTCGACTTGTGAATTATAGTCAATTATTTTGTCTTTAACTGCTGTCATTCTAACAAACCAACTGTCCATTGCATAGTACAATAATGGATGATCTGTTCGCCAACAGTGTGGATAATCGTGAGTGTAAATGTGCTCTCTGTAAAGACGTCCCTCACTTTCTAGTAAATCAATAATTTTGGAATCACAATCTTTGACATAGTTACCATCTAAAGAATCATGAGTTCCTTGCACAAACTTTCCATCCATGCCTACTGTGTGTTGAGCTGGAAAGCCAACTTCCATACCTAACTGATAATCATCTTCACCATACATTACTGCAGTGTGTACGATACCTGTTCCATCAGTAGTAGTAACAAAATCTGCTGCAACTACTGTCCAAGCTGTTTCAGAATCTCCCCTATCAATTGCTCCCGGAAATAATGGTTCATATGCTTCTCCGACTAATTTACTACCGGGAAACTCTTCAATTATATCTGCATGGTGACGTAAAACATCAGGCATTAAATCCTTGGCCAGAATTAATTCTTCACCAACTTCTGCACCGCCTCTNCCNTCCCAATTGTCTGAAGGTTTAGATGTAATTTTTACTCTGCANTATGTTACTTCTGGACCAACTGCCAAACCTACGTTTCCTGGTAATGTCCATGGAGTTGTAGTCCAAGCNACAATTGAACCATTTGAATTTTTTAATTTGAATTTAACNTAAACTGCAGGCTCAGCCACTTCTTTGTAACCAAGTGAAACTTCGTGTGTAGAATAGCTTGTTCCAGTTTGTGGGCAATATGGTAATACTTTGTGACCTCTGAAAAGAAGATCTTTGTCATGCATTTGCTTAAGAGACCACCAGGCTGATTCAATGTATTCATCATGGAGTGTGACATACGGATTATCCATATCAACCCAGAAAGCCATCCTCTCGCTCATTTCACGCCAGGCCTCTTCATAAGTCCAAACACTTTCTTTACATTTTTGATTAAAAGCTTCCATTCCGTAAGCTTCNATCTCTTCATTCGACATTAAATTCAATTGTTTTTGAACTTCAATCTCAACTGGTAAGCCATGAGTATCCCAGCCGCCTTTTCTTTCTACTAAATGGCCTTCCATAGTTTTCCATCTACATACCATGTCTTTGAATAATCTAGAAAGAACATGATGGATTCCGGGTTTACCGTTTGCAGTAGGAGGACCTTCCAGAAAAGTAAAAGGTTTTGATGAGCGTCTGTTNTCAATACTATTCTCAAAAGTTTTTTCTTTTTTCCATCGCTCTGCTACTTCTTTCTCTAACTCAACAGGATTGTAATTGCCTGTTTTTGCTTGATTTTTACCAGAATCAGTAACACTCATCCTTTAGCGTGATTAAGGGCTTGATATAAAGAATCACCGAACTTAAACTTAAAACCCCTAGTGATTCAACATGCTCGGAGCCGGGGTGGCTCAGCCTGGTAGAGCGTCGGACTCATAGGGTAAAAATAGTTCCGGCTATGCCTGGGACATCCGAAGGCCGCGGGTTCGAACCCCGCCCCCGGCACCACTACTCCCACTCTATAGTACCTGGTGGTTTATCTGTAATATCATAAACGACGCGGTTAACTTTAGATTTTAATTCACGTGTAATTCTCTCAGAAATTTTTTTAAGAACTGAGTACGGAATTTCTGCTGCTTGTGCAGTCATAGCATCATAGCTGTGAACTGCTCTTACTGCAATTGTATTTCCGTAAGCTCTTACATCTCCCTGAACTCCGACTGTCTTCACTGGTAAAACTACTGCAAAATATTGCCATGGCAAATCCATAAGGCCATCTTTAGCTGCTAATTCTATTTCCTCTTCAGCAATGTGACATGCTTGTCTGACTACTTCTGTCCTCTCTGGAGTAGCCTCTCCCATAACTCTAACTGCCAAACCTGGGCCTGGAAATGGTTGTCTCTGAGAAACTGAAACTTCTAGATATTCAGCAAGACTTCTTACTTCATCTTTGTATAAATCTCTAATTGGTTCGCAAAGAATCATATCCATATCTTCAGGTAAACCTCCAACATTATGGTGAGATTTGATTGTATCTCTTAAACCACCTCCAGATTCAATCCAATCTGGAGCTATGGTCCCTTGAACCAAAAACTTACCTCCGTAATCTTCGGCTTCTTTCTCAAAAACCCGAATGAATAATTCACCTATTATCTTTCTTTTCTGTTCGGGATCAGTTATTCCTTTAAGTCCTGCGTAAAATTTCTCTGATGCATCAACAACTTTATGCTGAACTCCAAGATTACTGAGCATTGAGGAAACATATTCGGATTCTCCGAGTCGCATGTATCCTGTATCTACATAAATCGCAAGAAGATTATTTTTCACTGCCTTAGCAGCTAGGACGGCTGCTACTGTGGAGTCGACACCTCCCGATGCTGCAATTATTGCTTTATCTGTCAATTCAGTCTTTAATTTTGCTACCGCTTCCTCTGTAAACTTTTCAGGATTGAAAAAAGCCATTGTTTTAACCATTAGNNAGGGCTATAGTACTTTATCGCTACAAATCCTATTTAGGAGGCCTCTAATCCGNATTTATGGCAAAAGAATTAGTNTGGATTGATTTAGAAATGACAGGACTCAATCCCCAGATTCATAGAATAATTGAAATTGCTACAATNATTACNGATTCTGAACTAAATATNATTGCNAAAGGACCTGATTTAGTAATCAATGCNTCTGATGANGAACTTAGTAAAATGAANTCTTACGTNACNGAGATGCANACAAAATCTGGATTAATTGAAGAAGTAAAAAANAGCAAGTTAACAATTAGNGACGCTGAAATAGAAACTTTGAATTTTATCAATAAGCATATNAAAGCCAAAAATAANCCTCCNGTTTGTGGCAACTCAATCGGAACTGATAGACGATTTTTAGATGCTCAGATGAACGATTTAGAAAACAGACTTCACTATAGAGTTGTTGACGTTTCATCAATAAAAGAATTAGCAAATAGGTGGTATCCGGATGTGGATCGAAATATACCTGCAAAAGCTGAAAACCATAGAGCATTAGAGGATATTATAGAATCGATTGAAGAACTAAAATATTACAGGGAAAAATTATTCATCTAATATGAACGGAAAAAATGTTCTTGTAACTGGTGCAAATGGGCATGTTGGATTTGTACTAACAAAATTACTTGTTGAAAGAGGATATAACGTCAGAGCTAGTGTTAGAGATAAAGANAATAAAGAATTAACTAAAAATTTATCTGNGTTTGATGTTGATATTGTAAGCCTGAATTTGATGCACCCTGAAACAATAGAACCTGCGATGGAAAATATTGACGGAGTTTTTCAGGTAGCTGCAGTTTACAAAAGTTGGGCAAAAAAACCAGAGGAAGAAATCATTAATCCNTCTATCATTGGAGGAATAAATGTTTTGAAAGCTGCATACAAAGCAGGAGTAAAGAAAATAATTTTTACATCAAGTACTGCTGCTGTTGGACGAAGTGGACCTAATGGAAAAGCTCTGACTGAAAAGGATTGGAATTCAAAGTCTAAGCACCCTTACTCTTATGCTAAAACCGAAGCTGAAAGAAGAGCATGGGATTTTTCAAAAGAAATGGATATGGATATGGTTGTAATGAACCCAACTGCAGTTATTGGTCCATATTTCCATAGACATACTCCCAGTACTTTCTTGTTTGATAAAATACTAAAAAATGAATTACCTCGATTGCCTCCACAAACCTTTGGGTATGTTGACGTGAGAGATGTAGCTTTGGCCCACATTCTAGCATACGAAAATAAAAATGCTGAAGGTAGACATATTCTTTGTACACAGTGCTTAGATGGATTTGAATTGATGGATATTATCAAAAATGTTGATCCTGAAATTAAAGTACCAACTAAAATTGCTCCCATGTGGCAAGTAAGACTATTTGCTAGATATGAAACAACGAAATCTTGGTTTGGATATACTCCTGCTGTTTCATCTGAAACTGTGAAAGAGTATATGGGAAAGATAACTAATTACGACTCAAGTAAGGCTAGAGATGTCCTAGGATGGAATCCTATGGCTCTAGAGGACTCTGTTAGAGATACTTTAAACTGGATAAAACAAAAATTCAATTAAGGATTTTTGCAAACAATCATCTTTGTATGAGTTGTGAAACTATTAACTCGTTCTTCACTTAAAATTTCAAGCCCACATTTGGTGATTATATTTTTGAAATCAACATGTTTTCCGAGGCCTAAACGCTTTCTGAATGGATTCCAGAGTGTACCTATTATTCCTTTTTTATCTTTGTAGTGATTAACTATTGCTATCAATCCTGATGGCTTTGTAACTCTGACAATTTCTTTGAGAACTACTTCTGGTTCAGCTACAACTGCTAAGGTATGTGCAACAACGCAATGATCAAATTGATTAGTACCAAAATCCAAAACGTGGGCGTCCATTTGTTGAAAATTAATATCTGCAACAAATTCACCTCTGTCTTGCCTGTTTCGNGCTTTTACAAGCATTGGTTCGCTATAATCTATTGCTTCTACTTTGATATCTTTTGGCACATGAGTTAAGGATATTCCGGTTCCAACCCCAACTTCCAAAAGATTATCTCCTTTTTTAAGCCCAAGAGAATTATACATTTTTGAATGACCGTCTGCAAAAGAAGGTGCCATGAATCTGTCGTAAATTGGTGCATATAGGCGATAAATGCCATGCCTATGCTTTCTTTTGCTATCTGTCATAATAGCTACATGAGTAATGGGTTTATACCATTAACACAAATTATCTTGATTTAACTCGTGTTAAAACATACCATATACCAATTAGTCCAACAAACAAAATAGTTCCTGAACCAAAACCGGGATCTGCTCCGTTCCATGATGAAGGTTCTGTTAGAATACCATCACCCTTTGTAGATACAAGCCATACGAAATAAGCTGAAAAAGATGACATTAGAAATATGAAAAAGGCAATTATGTATTTTACATGACCTGGTAGAGTTTTTCCTGTTGCATAATATTCAAACATAGCTTTGCCAAAATACTGATTTGATAAGGACCANCGAAAAAGANTTTCATTGGATAAAGAAAAAAGAAANGCGGCAGGTACTGCCCAAGATACTGTTGGCCAACCAGGAACCCAAATTCCTATGATTGCAAACATAACAAATAAATATCCTAACGAGACGTAAATTTTACNCTTTAATGGACTACTNGAAACGCAATATTTTTCTACGATTTCATCTATGGTCTCTAATCTTTCAGAAATAGCCATGCTTGGTAATTTAATTAGATAGAGCGGCTCATTAAAGGTTGCTTTCGGCCACCCTAAATTAAAAAAATAAAGAATACTCATTTATAACACTGGTTTTTCAAGATTATGAACAAAAGTATTCTGTGCATGATTATGGTCATAGCCACTTCATTTACAGGGTGCATGGATAATTCATTAGATGAAGAATATTATCCCAATCTAAAAAATAGACATAGTCTCGAATGGGATATGACTCATACTTTTTCAAGAGTTCTAGAGCCGGGGCCACATTATGCTCTTGATGTTCAAGAAGCTACATTTACAGTAGATACAAGTGAAGTCTGGGAGAGTGGTCCAGCTGAAGCTGATGTACATCTTTCTTACTGGTTACCTAGTAACACGCTAGACGGTGAAAAAGTACCTATAATAGCGATAATTAGTCCATATTTTTCTTATGGCCAACCTGGCGATGAATCAGGGCACACTGGAATAGTTAGCGCGGGTAGAGGAGAATTTATTTATGAAAATTTTGTACCACACGGATATGCCTTTGCACAAGTTGCTGTGTTTGGAACTGAGTTATCTACTGGATGCTTTGACTATAGAGGTGCAGGCGAAGGGTTAGGCATTCACAGCGCTGTCGAATGGTTGGGTAGTCAAGAATGGAGTAATGGGCACGTGGGCCTGTATGGTAAATCGTATGAAGGAGCTACACAATGGGAAGCTGCTGCATTAGGTAGTGAATATCTAAAAACTATTGT
>PBPR01000043.1 GCA_002724775.1 Methanobacteriota archaeon | reverse complement strand
AAATCTATGCCAATTATCACTTCTTTTGCCATTTTTTACTCACCACTATTTTGTTTTTCTTCTTCTTTGTTTTCTTCTTTTTTGGAAACTACTACTTTTGCTGGTCGTAGTAGCTCTCCTTCAAGTAGATATCCTGCTTGAATTACGTCCACGATTGTATGCGGCTCAATATCTTCTTTAATAATTGTAGTCATTGCTTCGTGAAGACGAAAATCAAATTGCTCGCCCACAGGACTAAAGCGTTCAACATCCATTGATTTCAAAAAAGATTGCGTGTATTTTTGAATTCCCTTGATACCATCTAGTGCACTTTCTTTATCTGGGTATTCTGATGAAGAAGCTGCCTCAATAATATCTATAATCTCTAAAAAACTTGAAACTGCCAAGCCCTTACTTTTCAAAATTTGTTGCTCTCTATCTCTCTGAACCCGTTTCTTATAATTATCAAGGTCAGCCATNGAACGGGCAAATTTATCTTTCATATCTTCAAGTTCTAATTTNAGTACGGATAACTCATCAACNGTTTCTTCTGCTGTAGGCTGTTCGACGTCCNCGCTGTTTGACTCTGCACTNTTTTCTTCTGAACTCATCAGTTATGAACCTTAGGTTGTTAACCTCNAATTCGAGTAAAAAAGACTCTATATAAAATTTCTCAATTANCTAAGGCCGAATTTCTTNCGTGCTTCNGCTACTCTTTTTCTGTACTCTTTAGGAAGCTGATAACGNGCGATCTGCTCGATTTCTGTCCAATTCTTCTGNAACTCTCTNTTAGAACTTGTAGATATTATTTCTTCAAATCTNTCCATATAATGTCGTGTTAACCATAGNTAATATGCAGAAAAACCAAANATAATCAAACCNAAAATAAAAACANAAATGTCATAATCNCCTATTGAATCTAAAATNAAAGTTGGTGCTAAAGAAGATGANGAATACCACTCACCCATCATTCCAACATAAATCATGAATCCGCTAATAATGGTAAATACTGAACTTACCGCCAGCATATGCTCTTGTAAAAATTTATCTAAGTCTTTACGCCATTCACTTGCCATAATATATTCTATCAATCTATCTGTATAAAGATTACGCAAACAATAAAACACCTAGTTTTATTCAACCTTAATGAAAATCGCCGAGAGAATGAATTTGTTAGGCAGCGAAACTGCATTCGCAGTTTCAGCTGAAGCTGCCAAAATGGCAGCTACNGGCAAAAAAATATATCCTTTTCATTTAGGCGACATCAATTTACCTACACCAAGGACGATTAGTAATGCTGTTAGTGAAGCCATAAGTCAAGGTAAAACAGGCTATTGTCCTGCACCCGGAATTCCTGAATTAAGAGAAGCCTTAGCCATAGATGTTGGAGAGGCTAGAGGGATTAAATATGATATCGACAATGTTTCTATACAACCTGGCGGGAAGCCTAGCATCGGTAAATACATTGCTGCGATGATGGAAAAAGGAGACTCTGTTCTTTATCCTAACCCNGGGTATCCAATCTATGAATCTCAGATAGAATTTTACAAGGGTATTGCAATTCCATATGGATACGTAAATACTTCTGAGGGCTTGAAGCTTGACTTTAACGCAATTGAAAAAGGAATTGATAATGGAGCGAAGCACATCTTTTACAATAATTACAACAATCCAACCGGAGCATCTTCATCTGATGAAGAAATAGAGAAATTAGCAAAGCTTGTTATTGAAAATGATATGTTTTTAATTTCAGACGATGCTTACTTTGATACTCTTTATGAAGGTGAACCAAAATCGATAGCAAGCTACCCTGGGATGTATGAAAGAACGCTAACAATGTATACTTTTTCAAAAAAATTTGCAATGACTGGGTGGAGGCTTGGAGCATCTATTGGCCCAAAAAAAATAATTGAACAAATAAATCGATTGAATGTTAACATGGAGTCATGTACAACACACTTTGTTCAATATGCGGGTTTAGCTGGACTAAATGCTCCAAAAAAAGAAACACAGGATATTCTTGATGTTTTAAAGAAAAGGCGAGACACACTAGTAAATATATTGAATGATATTGAGGGAATAGATGCTCATATGCCTGAAGCTGGATTTTATGTGTTTCCGAAAATAACACATCTACTAAAAAATACAGGGTTTGACGATGTAGAAGATTTTAGAAAAGTCGTTCTTAAAGATACCGGAGTGAGCTTCTGTGGTAGACATCACTTTGGACGCCCGCTCAATAATGAAGCTGATGCCTACATAAGACTGGCTTTTTCAGGGATTGACATAGAAGACTTGGAAGAAGGAATGAAGCTTTTCAAAGACTGGATTGCTTCTAGGGTAAAATAATGAAAAAGGCTATGTTTGGTGCTGGATGTTTTTGGGGTGTTGAATACAACTTTTCTAAATTAGAAGGCGTAAGTGAGGTTGTATCTGGATACAGTGGAGGTAAAACTTCGAANCCCACATATGAACAAGTGTGTAGTAATTCAACAGAGCATGCAGAGGTAGTCATGATTGATTACGATGAAACTGTAATNAGTTACGAAGACTTACTTGACTCGTTTTGGAAGAAACATGATCCAACCACATTAAACAGACAAGGGCCTGACATTGGTAATCAATACAGATCTGCAATATTTTATTACGATGAAGAGCAAANGGAGCTAGCTCAAAAATCACTTGATGAATTTCAAAAGAAACTAAACAAGAAAATTGTTACTGAGATAACTAAAGCCGATACTTTTTGGAAGGCTGAGGAATACCATCAGAAATACTTTGAAAAACATAACATTCGACACTAATTTAGTAGAATTAGCCTGTNAACAAGAAAAAATACGAAATAATCAATGCTGGTATGGCACTGTAAAGTGTTGCAANAACTGCCATTCTTGGGGTCAAGGCTATTGCAGGAAATAGTGCATCTCCNTCGTTTGAAATTGCGTTGCCTATTAATGCAGCAAATGGAATAATACCGTTTAAGTATAGTGTAGTAACTAAAACTTGAGGTCCACAGCCGGGAATGAATCCAACTAAAACTGCCAAAATAGGCAAGAAAACCCAAGCTGCCNCAGCAAGTACTTCTAAATCTAAACCAAAGAATGCATAAGAATATTCGTAAGCTAAGAATCCTGCAATAACCCAAACAGTAACGAAGGAGGTTTCCTCACTCGATCGCGTAAATGGATGATCCTTGCTAGAAGAAACTGCACTAATCGGAGATAAAACCCAAATACTAATTGAAAGAAAAGCGCCTGTGAGGCCAAAAACTGTAACCAAAATTCCAAAATTATTTACNTCAATTTGTGCTAATTGTAGAATTCCTAAAAATAAGCCAGGCGCTGCAAAAAACATAAATAATTTATCTCTAACTCGAAGTTTNCCTATACCTATNTTCTCGAAATTCTTAATTTCTGAGCTGTAAAGTTCACCNCGATGNAATTTGTCNACTGTCCATCCACTTATCACTGCAGCAAAAATTGAAATNCTCATTAGCTTTAGGTAAGTTGTNGGCTCTTTTGCTAATAATAAAAAAGCNGCATCACCCATTGTAGCAATTAGNGCNGCAACCATTGCCCCTAATCGAATATTCCCTCTAGCGAAAGCTGTGATGACAACGACAGCACCTCCGCAACCTGGAAGTGCGCCTAGAAGACTTGCCATAGGNACCTGCCAAATATCTCCTTTTCTCATCAATATTCCAANATCTATCTTGTAAAAATGCTCTAGACTAAAAAAGACTAGTAATGTAGCTGCAACAAATACTGTTACCTGAATGTATGCATCAAAAAGTGATGNNCGAGTAACTTCTCCTAAATCTCCAGGGAAAAAGGAATAAAATAATAAAATCATTAAGACANCTATGCGGCGATGTCTCTCATCCCACAGTTGAATTAAATTTTGCTTAGAAAATTGTGGTAAAACGCTATCTGAATTTGATGAACTCAAATCTCTACCTCTTGTGAAACAAAAATTTGCCTAGCAACTGAAAGNGATATCCGTTTTTCAGATTCATGTAATGAGATTATTACNCTGTCGCCAAATTTATCTTTGGATATTATGCTAATTTCTTTACCTGGAATAATATCTTCTTTTTTAAGCCAAGTNAACATTTCAGAATTTCTATCCGGAACTTGGGTAATNTTTAGAATAACTCCAAAAGGTGCTTTTGTTAATGTTAAATCATTGTCAGAGGGTAATTCACCATTTGGACCTGGTATTGGGTGTCCGTGAGGATCTCTAGTAGGGTTTCCAAGATATTCAGCTATTGATTTTTCAAGGTCATCAGATAAAGCGTGCTCTAAACGCTCTGCTTCATCATGAAGTTGTTCGCTGCCTAAATCTAAGGTTTGAGACAAAAATGTCTCAAGAAGACGGTGTCTTCTAACTACAGATAAGGCCTTAGATTCTCCTTCANGNGTTAATGAGGCGCCCTTGTATGGTGTGTGATTGACTAGACCCTTTTCGGTTAATCGCTTAACCATCTTNGTTGCTGAAGCTGGTGCTACGTTCAAATGATTCGCTAANTCTAAGGTTGANACGTCAGCCGGNCCAAGTTGCCACAATGACTTGAGATAATTTTCTACAGCTACAGAATCCATAACAATTATTAGACTACGTCAATAAAAAGTTTAGCCTAGGCTAAATTATTCTCTTGGTAACTCTTCTGAAGGCTGTTGATTNACTAGTTTTACTCCATAGTAAATTAAAACAAAACTAATGATCTGCACAAATCCCAGATTCTCTCCAATCCATATCCAACTTGACAATATTCCAAATATAGGTACAACGTTTATGAAACTAGCTGCCTTATTTGCNCCAATAGTTNCAATCCCCATTGCAAAAAAGACATAACATAGAGCTGTAGACAATACTCCNAGATAAGCAATTAGTAACCACTCTTGAANATTCCAAATGCGTTCCCATGGGGCTTCTAAAATTACAAANGGAACAAAAAGAATNCATCCAACTAAAGANGCCCATGAAATTGTAGCAAGAGAACTCAAAGGTTTATGCTGAGTGAGTAANACATATCTACGCATAGATACGACATAAATAGCATATGCAAAAGCGCCGAACATTATGTATGCATTACCAACTATTCGGTCATAAAACTCGATATCTAGGTTAGGNGACGCCAAAAATATCAATAATACTCCAATGAAACTAAGAAAAATACCTAAAACACCATTTCGGGTCAAATTATGCGATAAAATAAAAACGGATAAGATTGAAACCGACACAGGATTAAACCCAATAATCAAAGAAGCATCTGACGCTGCTGTCTTTTGCATTCCATACATGTAACCAACCTGATAAAGAAAGACAGAAGTAGAAGCCAACAATAGCAAATAGCTGTAATCTCTTTTCAAAGGAATTACATTTCCCTCCTTAAACCAAAGCCAGCCAAATAAAACAGGTACTGCAAATACATACCTCAAAAACATCACTGAGAATGGATAGTTCAACAAGTCTGTTGCGAGAATTCTTCCAACAGGCCAAGCTAAACCCCAGAAAAAAGCTACAAAAAACATTAAAATATAAATTAATCTAGAATTGTAGGAAACTCTTTCAGTACCCAAGAAACTAATCTCCTTTAGTACCTAAAAAATATTCATTAATGTGAGGGTCATTTAGTATGTCTTCAGCATTTCCAGTATGGACAACCTTACCGTTAGACAAGATATATCCTCTGTCTGATCTNGCTAAAGATAGTCTTGCATTTTGTTCGACNATCAAAACGGTAATACCAACTTCTCTAAGTGCATCAATTCTTTCTATAATTTGTTGCTGATAAAGAGGACTTAACGCTGCTGTAGGCTCATCTAACAATAAAAAATCCGGCTGATTAATTANTGCTCTACCAATTGCTAACATCTGTCTCTCTCCACCTGACAGAGATGCGGCCAAATCGTGAGTTCGATTCTTCAAATCGGGAAACATCTCCAATGCATGCCCTATCCTTTCATTCAAAAGGCTGTTTGAAAGAGAATTTCCACCCATTTGTAGATTTTCTTCAACTGACAATGAAGGAAATACGTTGTCCACTTGGGGAACATAAGCTATCCCTCTAGAGGCTAATTGATCGGTTCTCCAACCAGATACATCATCTCCTTTGTGCTTAACAACTCCTCCATAGTGAGTTGCTATCCCAAAAATTATCTTGATTAGAGTTGACTTTCCACAGCCGTTAGGACCAATAATTGTCACAAATTCGCCTTCATCAACATGCATATCGATTCCGTGAATAATTTTGACCGAACCGTAACCACCTTCAATATTTTTAACATCAAGCCATCTTGCCATTAGTCTCCCTCCTGTGCTAATTTTTCCCATTCCCAATCTTCAGAGGAACCCAGATATGCAGCTATAACTTCTTTACTTCCTTTAACCTCATCAGGAGCTCCTACCATGAGAACTTCCCCCTCATTCATTACTACAATTCTATCTACTCCCTGTCTCAATATAAAGTCCATATTATGCTCAATAATTAAAACTGAAATTCCAGTATCATCAACTAATTTCCTTAAGTTAGAGAATATTTTCATGGCAAGTGGACCTGCAACTCCTGCAACTGGCTCATCAAGCAGAAGTAACTTAGGTTCTCCCATCATTGATCTTCCAATATCAACAAGCTTACTCTGACCTCCAGATAGTTCGCTTGCAAGGTTGTTAGCCATATGGGGGATTTCCAATTGCTCAAGCACTTCATATGCTTTTGATAAACGATTAACTTCATTTTCGTTATCTCTACCTTCCCAAATTGATTTCCAAATACTTGGCCTAAATTGATCTCTAGGAGGAACCAATAAATTTTCAATTACAGTCATTTCACGCCATAACCTCGTATGTTGGAAAGTTCGAGTCATACCTATTTTTTGGATTTCATCTGGTCTTAAATTTGAAATGTCTTTACCAAAGAAATTTACTTTTCCTGAAGTTTGTTCCAGAGAACCACTAATACAGTTAAAGGTTGTAGATTTACCACAACCATTTGGACCAATTAATCCTATAAATTCACCTTCATTAACTTCAAATGATACGTCTTTAACTGCGACAAGACCTCCAAATTCTTTACGCATCTTATCTACTTTTAGAACATTACTCATCTTTCACGGCCTCCTTTGGACGCTCAGGACGATATGGAACTTCAGGAAGTAAACCCTTTGGATTATGCTTTAACGATAGCATAATCAGCAATCCAATTAGCATCAATTTGATGTAAGTCATCTGGGCTTTAATTCCTCCAAGTGCTTCGGGAAATACCAAGTTAATTGAACGGTCATCAAAGACAAAATGACATACAATGAAAATAAGAGAAAACCAAAAGAATACTTCAGAAAATTCATATTTCCTCAAAAACAATAATGCAACTGAGATTATGATCAATATAGAGCCAACTTCTAATGGAGACGTTACCATCCAAACAAACTTTTCATCAATAAATGAGGAAGTATCTGCCAGAGGAAGTGTTGAACTACCTTGAGCTGCCACTAAAACATTAAAGAAGAACTCTGTGAGAGTTATAATCATGGCTCCTATTAACATTCCTTTGTTATTACCTGCACCTCCTATAATGAAAGCGGCCCAAACCAAAAATGTGGATTTAGCAGGAGACATGAAACTAGGCTGAAAACCTGTTAGCTTCCATGCCCAAAAGGCTCCAGCTAAGGCTGCAATTGCTCCTCCTAATGCAAGACTTCTAGCTTTGTGAGTAAAAATATCATGTCCGTGATGTTGAGCAACTTCTTCATCTTCCCTTATGGAGCGCAAAATTCTACCCCAAGGTGATTTGAATAAAATATCCAACACTTTCCAAACGACTAGTGCAGTAAAAATTCCCATTATTGATAAAAGTAGCATGTAAGGCGCGGCTTTGCCTTCTAGATCAATACCAGTCACTTCTAGAAGTTCTGCTACTTTACGTGCCATACTGTCTATTTCAGGGTCTGCTGAACAAGCCAGCGGTGAGTATTTAGTTCCAGTTGAGGAAACTGGTGTTTCTGAACCGCAAAACCACCATTCCTGCAAGGGTAAAGGATAAGACTGAATTCCGATAGCTGAAGCGTTACCTCCAACACGAAGAAGAGGCTCTCCCATTAGCAATATCCTTAATATTTCACCCAATGAAATGGTAATAATTGCAAAGTAATCTGTTCTTAATCTAGCTGTAGGATAGGCTAACAACCATCCGAAAAAACCACCTACAATAACTGCGACAATTAAAGCCGGAAATATAGGCCAATCGTAACCAAATACATCACTTGATGCAGTTAAAACTCCAACAGTTATTGCTCCAATAGCTACAAAGAAAATAACTCCAAAATTAACTAGACCAGTCATTCCTGTATGAATGTTCAAGGAGAAAGCTAAAAGTAAAAAAATAGAAAGCGTAATCAGAAAATTTGATACCTGGAGTAATTTTGTAAAATCATTAACTGATGGAAGCCAGCTGACAACTAAAATTAATATCAGGAGAAATACTAAAAATAAAGCATTTGACCCTTTCTCTGATTCCTTACCGTACTCCGCACCGACTTTTTCGTAAAATGTAGAAGATAATTGGCTAAACTTTCCCCCAACAAATGAATTAATACTATGAAGATATTCATTAACATAATCCGTATACTTGGACTCACTTGGCGTAAATTGAAATCTGTCTTTAAAGGACTTAAATCGTTCTGATAAAAGTACTGTATATTTGTCAATAAAATCTATAACTCTAGCTTTAGGGTTTTGTAATAAATCCTTGTATTGATTATTATATATTAAATAAGATTCATAAATTGCAAATAACCAAATAAAGATAGGAACCCAAGGCCACAATATATCTCCAAATAGGCCTAATATCTCAATCAGTGTTTGCTCCCTTTCAACAACTGAAAGCCAAGTTTCATGCATATTTGAGTTAAGGCCTTCAGGAGGCGATAACTTACCCTGGCCAGCAAATGAGTTTTCACGAATGAAAGACAAGGACGTTCCCAAAATNTACGANCTNATCGTTAGNACTAGCATTGAGAAACCNCGNGAATTTCTTCCCTGAGAAATNTGNTGGGCACCTGCCCAACCAAACAAAACTCCTAAANTTGTCGATTTTGTTGCACTCAATTTCCTTCTGACTGCCGCACGNTTTCGTATCCTTTCTATGTTCCATTCTTCATANGCNTTACCTATTCCTTCAGGCATAATCAATAAAATTGCTATGATTATTGCATATGGAGTAACTCCTGCNAGAGCAAAATAATTTGTTCTCTCTANAGGATTTCCTATTCCTGATAAGACTGGCTCAGAAATAGCTCTTACAAACCCAATAATTAGAGAAGCTACAATTGCGCCTTGCACTGAGCCTATGGTGCCCAGAACTATAACTGCAAAAGCAGGTAAGAGAAGAGTNAAGGCTGTTTGTGGACTGAATANTACCGTAAGTCCGAAAACNGCCCCACCTAGACCAGANATTCCTGCAGACAAGAATGCACTTGTCATCTGCACTCTTTCAACATTAATTCCGCTACTAGCCGCTAGNTCTGGATTATCTGCAACAGCNCTCATTCTGCGACCTAAACGTGTATAATTTAGGAGTATAACTAAAAGAAATACACTGGTGAAAATTACTATCGGCAAAAAAGCATTATTATATGCATAGTTAGTNGTACTTTCTTCAATAACTGGCCAATTTAANTTTCCTAGATTTATTTTTGCAGTATGCGTAGAAATTTCCCACCGTTGTTCACTTGACATCCAATCTTTGTCTGGAACAAAACGTTTAGTGTTAGACCCAAAACGCAANTAGATTAAGGATCTAAGAATCATTGCAACGCCTAAAGAAGCTATCATCATTACATCTGATGAAGATTTACTATCTCTAAATCCTTTGAAAACTAAACGATCTATGATAACTCCAGCTANACCTGTTAAAACGAAAGCACCTAAAACAACNTATGCAAATAAGGACCATACCAAAGTTCCATCTGATGGAGCTTCGCTAATTGGAAATAGTAAGTCTGTCCACATAAATGCAATTCCTACATACATTCCCAACATGAAAAACTCGCTTTGGGCAAAATTACCATATCTCTGGACACTGTAAGTTAACGTACAACCTACCGCAATAGCAAGGTAAGTTGAAGACCACGTTAGTGTTGAAATACCGATTGTACCTAGATTAAATGTGAGATTAGCTACCAGGCCTTGGCCAAGCATTAAAATGTGAAGGGATAGAAGAACGTGCAATACTAATAAAAACGGAGATAAACACATTATGANAGTTCGCAATCTAGAGGGTGGCACATCATCAAATAATATCTTCACAAGGAAAAATCCCATGCATATCATTTGAAATGTTTGAAGTAACCATACGAAATCAGGAGGTAGGCTACCCAACAAAATTAAATCAATAAAGTTAAGAGATCCTCTTTGATATATCAAACCAATATAAGAATCCAAAAAAAGAAAAAATACTATTATTAGTCTTTGAACTAGCCCAGTAAGCGAGTTCCAATTATTGATTAAGTCAGCTTTTATCATATTAAACCTAATAACACATTCCTATCAAAAGCCGACTTAAAAAAATTAAATCCCTAAAGAAACGTGTATGACACCACAGCAGGCTCGGTGAACCTGCTGCAGCGCTCTTACGTTTTCCAAATTAAATTTGGATTTTTTCTATGCTGACTCGACTCCGTTCTCTGCGGTCCAGAACTTGCTGCAGGTGTATGTTCCTGCTGCGTCGTCTCCACCGTAGGTACAGAAATCGTATCCATTACCACCAATGTCTCCGTTAGGTAGGAAATTGATGATACCGGAAGCTCCTTCGTAGTTTGTTCCAACGGACTCGATACCTGCGACTATTGTTCCATCAGTCATAGCTGCTTTTCCAATAATCATAGTAGCATCGTAAGCTGTCAAAACATATGTTTTGATACTGCCCACTGTTGATGCATTACCATCGTATCTAGATTCGAAATCTCCGTAGGTTGTACCTGCACGTGGTGCTGATACTGTGAAGTTTACTGCTGTAGCATTATCAGTCAACTTATCAAAGAGACCGATACCTGCAGGTCCGTCTCCACCGAAAACGTGTCCGGTAAATCCAGCTTCAGCAAGTGCTTCGAGGATTCCAGCTGCATCTGTAATGTAAGATG
Organism: Methanobacteriota archaeon; assembly: GCA_002724775.1. Lineage (GTDB taxonomy): Archaea > Thermoplasmatota > Poseidoniia > MGIII > CG-Epi1 > CG-Epi1. The sequence goes on along the minus strand of PBPR01000043.1, from coordinate 17,064 downwards.
ATAGGTAGACTGCATTACAGTCTGAAGCATCAGTTACATTTGCAACCATTGCATCGAAATTGGTTGTGGTTTCTTCATATCCTTGCATTCCTGCAGAACATAGTTTACCATCTTCTTCCCATGCTGCTTTGATTGAATCTGCTAATCCAGATCCATAATCGTTAGTCATGTGCAAGATTGCCAAACTTTCGTTGGTTACTCCTGCATCTGCCATCATAGCTGCTCCTGCTGGACCTTGAATTGCGTCACTTGGAACATTACGATAGAAGTGTGGATATTTTGCTTCGTCGCTTAGACCTGGGTTTGTACTAGCGTAGGAAATCATTGGAATTCCTGCTGCTGCCAAGACTGCGTTAGCGGACATTGAAGCTCCAGAACAGGCTGCTCCGACTACTGCAACAACACCAGAATCAACTAATGTTTGTGCTGCAGGTCCTGCAACATCTCCACTGCATCCAGAATCAAGCTCTACGAGCTCAAATGTTTCATTTGGATACATTTTAGCCAAGTCACTAATTGCTTGGTCTGCACCCCATTTGAAACCAGGTGCGTCAGGCTCTAGCGGACCAGTAATTGGATTCAAGAATCCAATTTTGATCGTATTGTCGGTTGTTGTTTTGTCGTCATCATCCTCATCGACACAGCCAGTGAAAGCACCGACAACGAAGAGCATGGCAAAAACAAAAACTTGTAGTTTGTTTGTGTTCATGTCAAATTACACCTTCCCTTCTTAGGAAGTGGACTATTAAAAGCTAATTGGAATGTAAAATGTCTAAAATCAATAAAATTAAGCTAGAAAAAGATGAAATACCTATTAATATCCTACTGAATACTCATAAATTGGTAATTACATACATGAGACCCATATTACTCAAGACTCTAAAAATTTTAGCTTTGCAAGGAGCTACTAGACACTCAGTTCACATATCATCTACGGATTTAGGCAAGAAATTAGAGATAAGCCAGCAATCTGCCTCAAGACACATCATTAATCTGGCACAAAAGGGATACATTGAAAAAAAATATGCACAAGGTGGACAGATTGTTAATATTAACGAAAANGGTCTTGCAACACTAAGAAAAGAATTCACAGAATATGGATTAATTTTTGGAACTGAGAGGAATATAGAGATGATTGGAACTCTAGAGACTGGTTTAGGAGAGGGTGGCTACTACATCTCGAAGGAAGGATATATGGAGCAATTTAATGATAAGTTAAGCTGGAAACCTTACAAAGGAACTTTCAACCTAAGACTAGATGACGATGAAGTACCTAAAATAGAGGCCATGAAGGCCGCTGAAGGAATATTAATAAACGGCTTTCAAGAAGAAGGAAGAACTTTTGGTAAGGCTTGGATATTCAAATGTACTCTTGAGAATGATAATAAAGTTATTGAAAATTGTGCAATAATATCTCCAAAGCGTACTCATTACAAAAGAGTTGTAGAAATTATATCACCTACATATCTAAGAANAGACTTAAATGTTGAAGATGGTGCTAAATTTAGAATAAAAGTGGATTTGGGTGACGCTTAAATATACAGTGTGTGGATAGAAACTAAGCGCAATGACACCTTTTCATGATTATTTCGGAATAAGCTGGTACGTNTTTTTGATAATTTGGTCTGCAATTGCAATAGGAGCACATGTTTACCAAGTTGGGTTTATAGTTAAGCTGATTAGATTAGGAAAAGACGATGATCGATTTAACTCTTGGAATCAAAGAATGAAAGAGTTCTTAACTGATTGGCTTGGTCANAGGAAGGTTGTAGAAGACAAAGTAGCTGGATATGCGCATGCTCTAATTTTCTGGGGATTTTTAATGCTTGTAAGCGATGTAATTGATCTCGGAACTGGTGGTTTATTCGCTGAATTTTTGGGAATGATATTTCTTGAAAATATATGGAATTTAATTGTTGACATNGGATACCTAATGGCAGGAATAGGACTACTTGTAGCTCTATACCGAAGACTNGTTATTAGACCTGAAAAACTAAAAGACTCTAGCATGGAAGGTGTTCTGATTTTATTTGCCATTTTAGGAATTGTAATCACAGCATTCATAGTTGAGGCCGGCTACATGCTAGGTGAGGGAAGTCACTACAATTATTGGGAACCCGTAGGCGTTTTGTTTGCTANGTTAATGCAAGACATNGATACTAATACTTTACAAACAATTATTGATGTAAGTTACTGGTTACACATGATTTTAATCGGAGGATTTTTAATTGAGATTCCTCAAACAAAGCANTCACATTTAATCGGAACTATACCTAATGTTATGTTTCAAGACCATGAAAAAATGGGAACAATGCTTCCACTACAAGTTGANGATAATAACTTAGCTGTTAAAACTGACGATTTAGATTTTGATAATCTTACATTGGGTGTAAATAAATTTGAAGATTTNACATGGAGGCAATTATCNGATGGATGGGCATGTACTGCTTGTGCAAGATGCCAAGATGTTTGTCCCGCATANAACAGCGGCAAAGANTTAAATCCAATGCAAATTATAATGGACGTTAAAAATTACGGAAAGGAACACGGAAATTTGCTATTAGCAGGTGAAGCTCCTGATGAAACCATAGTTGACAGATTCAGTCCCGAAGCAATTTGGGCGTGCACTACGTGTTATGCTTGTGTAAATGCCTGTCCTGTACACATTGAGCATGTACCTAAGTTAACTGACACAAGACGCCACCTCGTAATGGAAGCTTCCGATTTCCCAGAAGAATTACAAAATTTATTTAACAATCTGGAAAGAAACTCGAACCCTTGGGGATTGGGTGCACACACTAGAGCCGATTGGGCCGAAGGATTAGATTTGAAAATAGGCGAGCCTGCTGAATATTTATTCTATGTTGGGTGTGCTGGTTCATTTGATGAAAGAAATAAAAATGTTTCAAGAGCTACTGCAAAACTTCTGAAAGAAGCTGGTGTTGATTTCTCTATAATGGGTGAAATGGAAATGTGTAATGGAGATCCAGCAAGAAGAGCTGGAAATGAATTCATGTTCCAAATGATGGCTGAAATGAATGTTGATAATATGAATTCACTAGGAACGCTAAAAGTAATTACCGCTTGCCCACATTGTTTCCACACAATAGGAAAAGAATATGAAAAATATGGTGGTAAATACGAAGTATACCACCACTCTCAAATTCTCAATGAATTAAAACAGAAAGAAAAACTAAAAATAAAAGATTATGGAGATAAANTTACTTTCCANGATCCATGCTATTTAGGTAGAATTGGAGGAGAAACTGAAGCACCAAGAGAGGCCATCGGTGGTGACCTTATTGAAATGGAAAGGTCTAGAGAAAAATCGTTTTGTTGCGGAGGTGGAGGTGCACGCATCTGGATGGAGGAGGATGCCGATAAAAGGGTGAATGAAATAAGGGCAAAGGAAGCTGTAAATACCGGTGCAGACTGTGTAGCAGTAGGTTGTCCATTCTGTATGACGATGATGAGTGACGGCTTGAAAACATTAGGTGAGGAGCAAAGAACTGTAAAGGATATTTCCGAGATAATGTTAGAAAACCTAGAGGGATAAAATGAACATAGCTGTATTAATCAAAATGGTACCAGATACCGAATCAAAGCTAGAAGTAAATGATGGGACTCTTATTGACCAGAATTTCAAATACATGGTAAATCCATACGATGAATTTGCTGTTGAACAAGCAGTTCAGTTTAAAGAAGCTGAAGGTGGTAAAGTCACTCTTTTAAGCTTATTTTCTGAAGATAGCAGTATCGATACCGACTTAAGAAAAATGTTAGCAATAGGTGCTGATGAAATTGTGGTACTAAGGCAAAATGGATACAGAGGTGACAAACCTCTGGCAAATGCTAAAGTTTTGTCTGATGCGATAAAAGAACTGGATGTCGATTTAGTTTTGTGTGGAATTCAGGGCATTGACTATTATCAAGCTGCAACTGGTACAATGGTTGCACAGATGCTTGGAATACCAAATATTTCAGGCGTTACTAGTTTAGAATATAATTCTGGAACTTTAAAAGCCAAAAGACAAATAGAAGGTGGACTGCAAACTGTAGAAACTCCAACGCCTGCAGTTATTACTTGCCAGAAAGATATGAATAAAGTTAGATTCCCTGCGTTAAAAGATATAATGATGTCAAAAAGGAAACCTTTTGAAAATAAAAATGTTGATTCCATTGACAGTAATGATGCTTTAACTTCAGAATCTAGTTTACCTCCTGCTAGAGATGGTGGAGAGATAATCGATGGTGAAAATGATGAGGATAAAGTCAATAAATTGATTGAAAAACTAAAAATGGAGGCTAAAGTAATATGAGCAATGTATTAGTCATTGGGGAAACTGATGGTTCTGAAATTAAAAATATTTCTCAACAAGTTGCTGCTGTAGCTGCAGGCATGGGTGAAGTAACTGGTTTAGTTATGGGAAGTGGAATCTCTGAAGCTGGAATGAAATTATCAGTAGGTAAAATCGTAATGGCCGATGACAAGAGCTTAGAAAATTATGATCCTGTTAAATATGCCTCCATCGCCAGTCACATAGTAAAAGAAAATGGAATTGAAACTATACTTTTGGGCGCTACATCAATGGGGAAGGATTTAGGCCCACGATTAGCTGCTGAGCTAAACTGCGGATATCTTGGAGACTGTCTAGAAGCTGGCACTGATGGCTATGTCAGGCCGAATTTTGCTGGAAAGGTTCTAGCTAAATCAAATCCATCTGGAACCGTAGTGGCAACAATTAGAAATAATGCATATCCTGCTGGCGAAGCATGGTCAGGAAGTGTCGAAAATTTTTCTGGTGCTATTACTGATTCCACTTTAACTACAACAGACATTGAAACTGTAGGATCTGGAACTGTTGAATTAACTGAAGCAGCTATTGTAGTAAGTGGAGGAAGAGGGCTGGAGAATGCTGAGAACTATGACTCCATGATTAGACCTCTTGCTGAAAGTATGGGTGCTGCTGCTGGCGCTAGCAGAGCTATTGTAGATGCAGGATGGGTTCCGCACTCTCACCAAGTTGGACAAACTGGAAAAACTGTAGCACCTGAATTGTATCTGGCAATCGGAATATCTGGCGCAATACAACACTTAGGTGGAATGAGCGGTTCAAAATGCATTGCTGCCATAAATAAAGATCCAGATGCACCTATTTTCAAAGTAGCTGACTATGGAATAGTTGGTGATTTGTTCGAAATATTGCCAATACTAAAGTCTAAGTTTTAATTTAAGATAGATAGTATTATAACCCACATTAGTGTGTGTGCTGAGTGTCTAAAGAAGCTGAAGAAATTAAAAAATTACAACAAACTATCGATGAACTTCAAACTGAACTAAAATTCTTACAAGAAACTGTTGGCGTGTTAGTTGGAGCTATGATGGAAGAAGGCGATTCTGAAGATTTTTTTGGTAACTCAGAAGCTGGAAATCCTTCTTTCAGGCTTAACATGGGAATGTAAAAGTTACCTTAAACTCTAAATAGAAACAGCTACGGTAGATTATTGTGCTCGCGTGGTGTAGCCTGGCCTATCATCTCAGCCTGTCGAGCTGAGGACTCGGGTTCAAATCCCGGCGCGGGCGCCATAATTTTAGACCAAACAATTTAATGACGGCTATTTCTGTGGTAATAGGCTAATTATGCGAGGACGAAAGTATCAAGCTTTGATTGTTGTTATTTTGTTACTTACAGCATTACCTTATTCTCCATTCTTATCTCGTGCATCAAGTATAGACAAAGATCCTTTAGCCGAAAAAGACATCGATGGTGATGGAATACCTGATCCACCTATGAGAGATAGTGATGGAGATGGACTTTCTGATGATTACGAAATTGCATTAGGATTTGACCCTAATGATTTCGATATGGATGATGACGGAATATCAGACCTCATGGAACAACAAATGTGGGACGATTTGAAAAATTTAGATGAAATCCCAGATAGCATGGAAGATTTGTACGATTGTGAAGGTGATCTAGATGGAGATGGGATTACCAATTGCATGGATCCGGATGCTGATGGTGATGGTTTTTCAGATCAAGAAGAAATGATGGATTCTGATTTTGATGGAATTCCTGACATGTATGAGAATATGATTGACCATCTTGATCCGAATAATCCGGATAGTGACGGTGACGGTATTCCTGACATGGACGATCAAGATCCTCCACTGCCTTCTTGGGCTGAAGACATGGCTAATAAAAATGACTGGACTCCGCAACCTGATTCTAATGGAATGGGTGGTTTGGAAGGGTTTTATCCTCTCGCAGTTTTGGCTGCAGTTAAATTCACAGTAACCTGTGATACCTGCGAAGATCCTACCTCAAACCCTCAATATTGGAGGACTGCAGCAAAGACAATATACGACAATGGATTCGATGACGCAACTAACTCTTACACTAGAAGTCAGTGGTGCCCTAGCCCCGGATGTGAACAATATGATATCGACACTGGAGTCAATAATAATCCGGGCTATTGGTCTACGGGTGCAAATCCTTACAGCTATGATTACTTAGTAACACATCCGGATATTACTGGACAAGAACATCAATATACAATGACTTGGATTATGCCAGTTCAAGGATATTTATCTACCTCATTGTATACCAACAGTGTTTTCATAAGTAACAGTGTTACAATGGATAGCTCATTCAACTTAAAAGTGGATGGATATGCTCAATCATATACATTCACCATGACAGAGTACAACATTCCCGAAAATGTAAAAAGAGCAGCTAACGCACCTGCTACTTTTCCTTCTCAATTTACAGAATTACCCCAATTTCCTGTAAGACCAGGACCTGATAATGATGTTTATGACCTAGCAACTTCGATAACTGAAGGTAAAGATACTGATTATGAAAAAGCTGAAGCCATCATGTATTATCTGAGAAATAATTACTACTACAATATTAATGGTACATTAACACCGCAAGGCGATGATTTTGTTGATTATTTTTTATTTGGCAATGAGGGTACTGATGGAAAATGTACTAATTTTGCATCCGCTTTCACTGTTTTATCTAGACTAAATGGAATACCTACAAGGTATGTCGAAGGAAACGGACCTGGAGAGGTAATCACTCCTGAAGGATGGCAAAATAGTGGATATGGAGACAGTACTGGTTACCAAATTGAAGAAGATACAAGAATTGTCACTATGCTTAATGGACATGCATATGCTGAAGTTCTTTTTGATGAAATTGGATGGTTAACCTTTGAACCCACATCATCTACTACTTGCCCAACTTGTGATCCTAACGGAGCCACAACTTCTGGTGACGACGATTCCGTAGTTGGAAATGGTACTCAACCAGGAACAAACTACCAAATGACAGATACTGATGATGATGGGCTAACGGATGAGTATGAGATCGGTATTGGTACGGATCCGAACAATCCTGACAGTGACTTCGATACATTGCCTGATGGAGCTGAAACAAACACTGGAATCTATGTAAACAACGAAAATACTGGAACTGATCCTTTATCTGCCGATACAGATAACGACGGGCTGGAAGATGATGATGAAATATTGTGTAGATTATTTACGCTGACTGGGAAATTCTGCTCACATCCTTTAGACTCTGATACCGACAATGATGGGGTAACTGATGGTGATGAATATAGCCTTTACGATACAAGCCCTATTGACAACGATTCTGATGATGATGGGCTAACTGATGGTCTTGAATTAGGAATATCTGACCCAAATATTTTCGATTGGGAATTTAACTCAAACTCATGTTCGACCAAGGATGGGAGTAACCTTTACACCAGTTGTAGTGAAACTTGGCAACCTGATGAAGATGAATTGACAACAACAGACCCTAGAAACGCTGATAGCGATGGAGATGGGATTGACGACGGTGACGAAGATAAAAACGGTAACGGAAAATTAGATGATGGAGAAACTGCACCTGAATTAGAAGACACTGACGGAGGAGGTCGTACAGATTTTGAAGAGCTATTTACCGATTCAACTGACCCCAGAAATACTGATGATGACATAGGAGATAGTGACGGTGACGGTCTTTTCGACCACAGAGAAGAAGAAATTGGAACTGACCCTGATAATGTTGATTCTGACGGTGATGGTATCAACGACGGAGATGAAGTATTAATTTATTTTACAGATCCACTTTTAGAAGATACAGATAGTGACGGATTATCGGATTTCAGAGAAATCACTGGCTTAGGTTTTTGTGATTGGGTCTCGCCAAAAACTGGAGTGTTATGCGACTATAACGAGGACGGGGTAAGAGATGAAAATGATTCGACTGATCCTCTTGTTGCTGACACTGACGGAGGAGGTACTGTAGATGGGCTGGAAGTAGATTTAGATAGCACTAACCCATTGAATAACAATACAGATGACATCCCTGCAGATGAAAGAGACACTGATGGGGATGGATTAACTGATATTGAAGAAAGTAACATTTACAATACTGACATGAATAACAATGACACCGATGGAGATGGACTTCTAGATGGCGACGAAGTAAACAACCATGGGACAAATCCTGATAGAAAAGACTCTGACGGGGATGGCTTGAGTGATTATGATGAGATTATTACCCACCTTACTGACCCTTTAACTAGAGACTCAGACGAAGACGGCCTTGAAGACGGTGAAGAGGTTAACGATTATGAATCTAATCCAAACGTTGCAGACAGTGACGGAGATGGATTAGATGACGGAGACGAAGCCTATATCTATGATTCTAATCCAATTTTGGTTGATTCTGACGGTGATGGACTAGGTGATGGCAGCGAAATAAACAATTACGGGACTCAACCGGGCAACAATGATACGGACGGGGACGGAATAGAAGACGGAGATGAAATTACCACTTACTTTACAAATGCAACCAACAGCGATAGTGATAATGACGGATTAACAGACGGAAATGAAATTTTCAATCACAATACTAATCCAAACAGTAATGATACTGATTCTGACGGATTGCTAGATAAATGGGAATTAGATGGAGTATTTCCAGATTGCACCTGGATGAATCCTACTACTGAAGTTGTTTGTGACTTCAACAACGATGGTGTAGTAAATGAGAATGATGGAACCAACCCTACTAGCTCAGACACCGATGGTGGAGCTGTTGGAGATGGAGTTGAAATCTACGTTGATGAAAGTAACCCGCTGGATGCTTCAGACGATGACACTAATGACCTAGATCAAGACGGAGACGGTTTGACTGATGGCGAAGAGTTTGTACTGGGAACTGACAAATTAGACCCAGATACTGACGGCGACGGATTAGACGATGGGCACGAAGTCAATAACCTAACTAGTAATCCATTAAACGCTGATACTGATGGAGATGGATTAGAGGATGGCGATGAAGTGAATATCTACTTTTCAAATCTTACACTAGAGGATAGTGACGGTGATGGACTTAGTGACGGTATTGAAGTAAATACATACATTACAAATCCTACGAACAATGACACCGATGGAGATGGATTAGACGACGGAGAAGAAGTCAATAATTACGAAACTAATCCTACATTAGAAGATACTGATGGTGACGGACTTAACGATGGAGAAGAAATAAACGAATATTTAACTGAACCTCTAAATGTTGATAGTGACGGAGACGGATTGAGTGACGGTGATGAAGTAAATATTTATGACTCAAATCCTAACGTACAAGATACTGATGGTGATGGGTTAGATGATGGAGAGGAAATTAACGATTACAGCTCTGACCCGACCTCATTGGATTCAGATGATGATGGCTTAGGCGACGGAATTGAAGTAAACAATTACGGTACTGAACCTGGGAATAACGATACAGATGGAGATGGATTAAATGACGGACATGAAATTGGAATAGGAACAAATCCAAATGATACTGATAGTGATGATGATGGATTGAACGATGGTAACGAAGTTCATATTTTTGGCTCTGATCCTTTAGAAAAGGATACTGATGGTGACGGACTCGAGGATTATAATGAAACTGCCGTACACAATACAAGCCCTACCAGTACAGATACTGATGGAGATGAACTCAACGACTATGTAGAAATTAACACATATACGACTAATCCCATTAACGACGATACTGATGACGATGGACTTGCTGACGGAGAAGAAATAAATGACTATTCTACAGAGCCAACAGACCCTGACAGTGACAATGATGGCCTAAATGACGGTGATGAAATTGATATTGGAACTAACCCAAATAATTGGGATACTGATGGTGGAGGTGTCGGTGATGGAGTTGAATGGGAGTCTGATGGAACTAACCCCGTAGATAATCCAAGCGATGATAATGTTGCTGCTAACGACGACGACGGAGATGGTCTAACAAATGGTGAAGAGCAAGTTTATGGAACTGATAAAGACGACCCTGATTCAGATGATGATGGGTTGCCTGACGGATATGAAGTTAATGTTGTCGAATCGAATCCACTGCTAAATGATACTGACAGCGATGGTCTTGAGGATATTGTGGAATGGAACTTAACAAACACACAACCAAACAATCCTGATTCCGATAGCGACGGCCTTAGTGACGGGGCTGAAAACAATACCCATAATACGGATCCAAATAATTGGGATTCTGATGGCGACTTATTGAATGATTATGCTGAAATATTTACTTATTCTACTGACCCAAACAATGAAGATACGGATGATGACGGAATCGATGACGGACAGGAAATTAACATCCACATCTCTAACCCAAATGATAACGATACTGACGACGATGGAATAATAGATGGAATAGAAGTTGATAATTACGGTACTAATCCAATAAAATCAGATACCGACGATGATGGAATAGACGATTATGATGAAATTTTTACGTATTCAACAAATCCTACTAACAGCGACACAGATGATGATGGATTAACGGATTACAGCGAAATCTTTAACCATGGAACTGACCCTCTATTGGCAGATACTGATGAAGATGAGTTGAATGATGGTCTTGAGATTACAATTGGAATTAATCCTTTAGNTAGTGACAGCGATTCTGATGGATTAAACGACACTTGGGAATATAATCGAATCTCGCAAGGATACAATTACAGTCCTGGAAATAATGACACTGACGGCGATGGATTAGAGGATGGAGACGAAGACTTGGATACTGATGGATTAACCAATCTTGAAGAAATTAATACTTATGGAACAAATCCAATGAATGAGGACTCGGACGGAGATACACTTTGGGACGGTGATGAAGTTAAACCTTGGGATATTAACAAAGACGGAATAAATAATCAGTACAACTACCCTTCTGATCCAAATCTGTTTGATACTGACAACGATGGTTTAAGTGATTTAGAAGAAGTTACTCCATCGAATGACACATACCAATCAAGGACAGACCCTGATGACTCAGATACTGATGGAGATGGACTAACTGATTATGACGAAATTAGGTGGTATTGGAATATAACTGGAGAGAATAATACAGCTCGCCTATANTACGATGAGCAAGGATGGAATACTTCTAACCCTCGCGAGGAAAATAGTGACGGAGACTTGTGGGATGACGGNGATATAGATGAAGAAAACCCNGTTTACGGATATTTCGAAGAAGAAGATCCGCCATGGGGAAGTCCACCTTCCAGAGCTGGAAATCCGGAAATGCCTCCTTCCATTGTTAATAAAACCGATATTTTTGTTTGGTCGTGGATTATAAAAAATCCTGCAACCGAAGAACCTTATGAAGGTGTTCATTTTGAAGCTTATTTAAACGAAAGCGATGATGAGGGAAGTCCTTCATATTTAATTGGAACTGGGATTAGTAACGAAGAGGGATTCTTCGAAGTAACATGCAACATTTTTGAAAATAATCCAACATTAAAAGCTGGTGATTGGAAAATACAATTGAGAAGACCTTATCAAAGCTACAATGATACTGTTAATCTTCTCGAGAGTTGGAGCCCAAAGTTAGACATTAGAGTAACTGGTAATGTTACAATTGAGGCTACTGTTCCAAATACTGCTGCAAGCTCTGGAACCACTATTATCACAGGAAGTTTGTTAGAAGATGAAGATATTCCTGTTCAAGACAATTTTATATCTCTTGAATTCAACGAGAACACTTACTATGGCTTAACAAATGAAAATGGAATTTTTACAATTCAAGTAGATACTCCAGATGTAGAAGATGAAAACTATGACATAATCTTCAAATTTAATGGAACTGAAAATTTAACCGAGGAAATAATATCTAAAAGTATTCGAATAATAAATGCATCTGTGGAATTAAGGTTTGATGAATCAAATGAAGATGTTTTCGAGTTAGAAAATGAATATGCTATTAATGGAACCATATTTGGAGATGAAGGAGAACAACCTACCGGATTCATAGAATTGAAATATGGAGATTCATTAATTGGTCAAACTAGCATTACAGGAAATCAGGCATGGAGTATCAACTTTGAGGTTCCTAAAAACTCAAGTTGGGGAAACTCAATACTGACTGCTAGATTTTCAGGAAATGACATTTATCCAGAAGACATAGCCGTTGAAAATATTATTATTAAAGGTAAAAGTAACTTAACGATAGACGAGGTATCTTCATTAAGAGCTGAGGAAGTAAAATTACGTGGAAATCTGACTGATCATAATGGTGAAGCAATTGTTGACAAAATTGTCACATTATTTTTAGGGGAGAAATCAATTGGATCTACAGTAACACAAAGTGATGGAAGTTACATATTTTTAGCTAATCTTTCAACTGAAAGCTCCGGATTACATCTTATTAAATCTGTAGTTTACGGAAGTCCGACGCTGTCCTCTGCAGAAAACCAAAATAATTTGACGCTACTAGCAACACCGGAGTTATTGTTTGACGAATCTGCGAAATGTAGAGATACAGAACGATATACTGAAAAAATATGCAAGGCAGGTAGGGGTTTGGAACATATTCTATCTGGCATTCTTGTAGATGAATTAGGAAATCCTATATCTAATACCACAATAGAATTTTTCAATGAAAATGATGGATTTGCACCTCCATTCGAAACTACTTCAGATGGAAAGTTTAGCTATACTATCTTCGTTGCTGAGGGGCAAACTAATATTTTTACGATAGACATAAAAGTAGAGGATGGTGATATACCATACCTTTTGATAACTGACTTTGAAGTAGATGTGATACCTCAATCTAGTGTAATTCTCACATTAAATATTGATAATGAAAATAAGAAAGCTTACAGAGGAGAAAATGTAAGCTTGTCTGGTACTTTAACGGATGATTCCGGCACGCCCCTAGAAAATCAGACATTAGGAATAAACATTAACTCAATTTTCTTGTATGCGACAACTAATGAGGTAGGCAGCTTTACAGCAAATTATCCTCTGGTATCTAACTACAATTTGGGAATTAGTAATGCGAGTGTGATTTTCAACGAAACTGATTGGTATTTAGGAAACTATCAAAATAATTCATTTTTTGTTTTTGGAAAAACTACTTTCCAAAATGTAGTTGTCGAAGGAGATTGGTTCAATAACCAACTCAGGCGAGGAGGAGAAATAGATGTTTACGGAACGCTAGTAGATGATTTAGGAAATAGAGTCGAAACGAATATTACTGTTAGTATTGGAAATGCTAACTTAATCACAGAGTTTAATAATGAAACTACATTTGTTTCTAGTGGAATCATTCCTGAAGATTATAGAAATAACCATACTGTAAAACTGGCATTTGTAGGGAATGAATATCTGGATGGAACTCAGTATAAAAGCAAGCATTCTATACTAGTTGAAAGTAAAATTAGATTTGATTTTGAACCAAAAAATGTATTCCCTGGAGATATGGTTAACGTATCTGTATGGTTAGAGGAAGACGACGGAAGTCCTATACCTGATACTAGTTTGAATGTAACTGTAACGCTTTTTTATGATAAAAACATTGAAATGGATACCGAATTAGCTTACAATCTAACAACAGACCTTTCTGGTTTTTCGAAATTTAGCTTTGAATTTCCTGAGGATGCAAATAGCGCAAGCGTTCAGGCTAAATTTGCTGGCGGATATATTAGAGCATATGACGACACGCCTCAAGAAACTGAACTAACCATAGCAAACGTAGCAATAAGTATTACTAAATCTCCTGAGGCTAGAGAACCCTTTGACATCAATAAATATTTGCCACTTTTCATAGGAATACCTGCTGCGCTTTTGGTAACTGCATATTACCTATATTGGACGCAAAAACACAAATATGAAGTCAGAAATCTGATAAAGCAAATGCAAAGGGAACTGAATAAAGACGAAGATTACAGACAAATTATAATCAAATCTTATCATCAATTACTAAACATTCTCGACAGATATGGTTTCATAAAAACTAAAACTCAAACAGTAAGAGAATTTACAGATGTAATGCGTACAGCATTACCTATCCCTACTCAGAGTGTTAAACTGTTAACATCCTTGTTTGAGATCGCAAGATATAGTGGAATAAAGCCCAAAGTTATAGATGAATTTGGAATGGAGATGATAGATGGATCATACAACATTTGGTGTGTAGAAGCGATTAATAATTTGCACGAAGTCGAAATGGAATTAAACAAAGGCCTTAAGGAAGGAAAAGTTTCTCGATTTACAAATATATTTGGTATGAGGTCTTCCAAATGAACAACACATTTCGTGAAAAATATGGCTCTAAGTTATTTGCTCTCATTATAATTATCATGATGGTAACAGTGGTTTATCCCACATTAATTACAAATGCAAAGAACCCCTCACAACTTTCTGCTTACGACGACGATTGGAATGATATTTCAGACTTTGCATCTGATATAGATGAAGATCAAAATGGAAATCATGAAATGAAAACAATTGTTTCAAGACCTGCTATTATTAATAAAATATCAGAGATTGAAAAAAATACTACGGAAAAAACTATCAATATTGAATCTACTGTCCTCGTGATTATTGGCGTAGAAAGAAGCTATTCCGAATTTGACTCAAACGCAATTTATAATTTTGTTAAATCTGGGGGTAAAGTCATTATTGCTGACGACTCTGGATACGGAAATTCTGCATTTTATGGAGAGATGGGAACCTTAGAAATAGGTGTCAAATTAAGGACTAACATTGTGCAGGAAGGTTGCCAGCCTACTCAAAGTAGTGGATTAGTGGCTGGAGCAATTGATGCACTGGGATATGATGGAAGCGGAAGTAGTAGCCCAAAATGCAAACCTGCACAATTATATGATTCAAACCATTGGGAGGAAGCAATTCATCCAAAGAATAATTCAATTGCAATAATTGACGCAGACGTACCTAGAATGGATTTTAGCGGTCAATTAATGATGAGTTCGCCTGGTGCACTTACCGTTCAATCAGGAGGTGCTGCTGAAGGACTAGTCTGGTCAAGTCAAAAGGCATTCATTGACTACAATCAAGACGGTGAAGGTGGCAAAGGCGAAGGAACTTATCGCGAAGATTCAACGAATGGAGTCGAGGTAGTGGCTGAAGCAAATATTGGAAATGGAACTGTAATTTTCATATCAGATACAAGCATTTTTACAAACGAATATTACGATGAACTAGACAATCGAGCTTTTATTTTATCAATGGTAAACTATGTTACTGCTGGTGAAAAGCATACCATTATTTTCGATGAGAGCAGGCATATACAATCAGATATACTTTCACTGATATATGTTCAGCTATTCGGCGTTTTAGGATATATAAGTAATAGTGAAACATTAGGAATACTGTTCTTAGGTTCAATTATTTTGATTTTGCAATTAGTTATGATGAGAGTTGAAAACCCAAAGCCTTGGAGGCATTTATTCAATATATATGAAGGTCGACTTTCGAGATTTAGAGTGCCACATGCGCACTATACTCACCCTGAAACAATAAAAGAAATATTCATTGAAAAAGTAAGAATCGAAAATGGATACACAAGAGAAGAATTTGGAATGTTATCTCAATCAAAAATTGAGGAGTTATTACATGATCCTCTATTAATTAAGTTTATGATTAATGACGATAGAAGCATGACCTTGAAAGAGGTTAAAGAAGCAATAAAAGGATGGAAAAAATAATGGGCATATTTGGAAATAGCAAAAAAGAAGAAGAGCAAGAACCAACCCCTGAGGTAGGGACTGAAGGACAAAATGAAGGTGTACAAACCTACATGATGGACCCTTCATTACAAGAAACACATGATTTAATGCAAGCGGTTTTAGCTGAAGCTGAACAGGTTGTTATGGGTAAAAGGCCCATACTTGACCTAACTGCAGTTGGAATACTAGCTGGTGGAAATATCCTTTTTGAGGATAATCCTGGATTGGCTAAAACTCTCTTAGCTAATACTTTCGCTCAAGCACTAGGAATTGATTTTAAACGTGTGCAATTTACGCCTGATCTTTTACCTGCTGATATTACTGGAATTTATATTTGGAATCAAAAAGACCAAAAATTTGAGTTTCGAAAAGGACCGCTGTTTTGTAACTTGCTACTCGCNGANGAGATAAACAGAGCNCCTCCNAAAACTCAAGCTGCTTTGCTGGAAGCCATGCAGGAACACCAAGTAACTATTGAAGGTGAAACTCATGTTCTGCCAGAACCATTTGTAACATTAGCTACACAAAACCCTATTGAATCAGAAGGTACCTATCCACTTCCTGATGCTCAGCTCGATCGTTTCATGATGAAACTGTCAATGGGATACCCAGGAAGACCTATTGAAAGGGCCATACTTGTAAAAAGAAAACAGAGAGGAAAAGATGACCACACGCTTAAGGCAATTACCACTCCTGAAAAGCTTCGCGAAATGCAATTGAGCCTTGAAAAAGTAAGAATTGATGACTCAATAATCGAATACATTGTTGAAATTATCTATCGTACCCGTGAAGATCCTAGAGTAAAGGTTGGTTCATCTCCAAGAGGTGCACAATCATTATTCAAACTGTCAAGAGCACTTGCTGTTTTAAGTGGGAGAGATTACGTCATTCCAGATGATATCAAAAGATTAAGTATCTATACACTAAGACACCGAATAATATTGAAGCCAGAACCAAGGATTAAGGGCGTAAAAACTGAGGAAATAG
>PBPR01000042.1 GCA_002724775.1 Methanobacteriota archaeon | reverse complement strand
TTTGTTCAATATACCTTTGAAGACGACGGAGAATTCTTGATTTCAGTTGAAGTTAAAGATGACGACGGAGGATCTACTATGGAACAAAGAATGGTTACAGTACAAAACGTAGCTCCAGTCTTTACTGAATTCGCACTTCCATCACAAGGAGAGCAAGGTGTTGCTATGGATTTCAGAGTCTCAGCTACAGATCCGGGCGATGATACAATAACGTACACATTTGACTTTGGTGATGGTACTGCTCTATTAATTACTCAAAATGGAAACGCAAGTCACAAGTTTGCTTCAGGAGATACCTTTGAGATTGTAATTTGTGCAATTGATGAAGACGGAGGAGAGACTTGCCGAACGGAAGTCATTCCAGTCGCTTTGCTTGAAGAAATTGAAGAAAGTGGATTGCCTGGATTNGGTTTCNTAGGAGTAATATCAGCTCTTGGAGCTATAACACTGNTAAGACGCAGAACACACTAACTAGTTTAACGACGTATGGAACTGTGGAATAATGATTCCACGGCTTCCATCTAACTGTGAAGGAGTTGACAAACTATTAGCTGGCGGAATTGAGCAAGGTACAGTTTCCCTAGTTTATGGAGAAGCTGGAACTGGAAAGACTAGTTTAGCATTACAATTATCTCGAGAAGCAATCAAAGCATACCCTGATCATGTTGTATTGTTTGTAGATACAGAGGGTTTATCCTTAGAAAGAATGTCACAAATATTTGGAGACTGTGATGCTTCTAAACTACTTATGATTCGCCCCTCAAGCTTAACAGATCTTCATCAAACACTAACTAGGAAATTAGAGAAACATCCAAAGATTTCATTAATTGTAGTTGATACAATCAATGCTTATGTTCGTTTATCTTACTTAAAAAATAAAGAGCTTTCTTCTCGTCAATTTCTAGAAATGACTTCTATTCTTCAGCCCTTAGCAGAAAAAGGAGATTATCCTGTTTTGATTTCGGCACAGGTTTTTGAAAAAGACGGAGAAATAGGACCTTATTTTGGCAAATCCTTAATGCATCTTTCAAAAACAATTATACATTTAGAAAGAACTAAGAGAGCTAGCTTTAGACAAATTAGATTGAAAAAGCACAGGTCGCTACCTGAAGAGTTAGTAGAAAGTTTTATTCTCACAAATAATGGTTTAGAATAAACTCAACTCTTTAATTCTCCCACCATCTTATTGCAATATGTCAGATTATGATAATTTTATTGGCCGCGTCAAAGAATTGAGCCTAATTGGTAGCCTATCAGGAATAATGGGATGGGATCAGGAAACAATGATGCCTCCTAAAGGTGGTAAGTTACGTTCAGAGATGATGGCTTTTCTTTCAAGTCAAGCACATTCAAGAATAACTGACCCAGAGATGGGAAAACTTATTTCATCATTAGAATCCCAAGAATTAAGCGCTGAACAGGCAGCTAATGTTCGTGAAATCAAGGAGTCATACGATAAAGCTACTAAACTTCCAGCTGAATTAGTTGAAGAAAAAGCAAGACATAAATCAAAGTCTTTGAGAGTTTGGCAAGAAGCCAGATCTGAAAATGATTTTGCTAAGTTTCTCCCTTATTTAGAAAAGTCTGTAGAATTAAATCGTCAAACTGCAGAACACTATGGATACGAGGACAATATCTACGATGCACTCTTAGATATCTATGAATCTGGAATGACAGTTAAGCAGTTAGACCCATTATTTTCAGGCTTGAGAGAGGCTATAGTTCCCTTAGTAAAAGCAGTTGGAGAAAGCTCTAACCAACCAGATACAAGTTTTTTGGATATAGGCAAATTTTCTGAAGAAAAGCAAAGAGAATTTTCACTTAAAGTAGCCGAAGGAATTGGCTTTGATTTTGAGGCTGGCAGAATGGATACTTCGACTCATCCCTTTTGTTCAGGTGCTGGTCCTAACGATGTTCGNTTTACAACTAGGTACGATGAAGAATTTCCATTTGGCTGTCTGTATGGTGTAATGCATGAAACCGGGCACGGAACATACGAGCAAGGATTACTGGAGGAACACGAAGGAACTCCTATGGGTAAAGCTGTTTCACTTGGAGTACACGAATCTCAATCAAGAATGTGGGAAAANATGGTTGGACGTAGTAGGGAATTCTGGCAATTTTATATTGATGATTTCAAGGCATGTTTCCCACATTTACCTGATGATTTAGACGTAGATACGTTGCACAGGGCAGTAAATACAGTTCAACCATCTCTAATTAGAGTAGAATCAGATGAAGCAACCTACAATCTCCATATTATGGTCAGATATGAAATTGAGAAAGAACTAGTTAACGGCGAAATTAATGTTTCAGATTTACCGGATGTTTGGAATTCGAAAATGGAAGAATATTTGGGTGTTACGCCACCTAATGATACTAAAGGTGTACTTCAGGACATTCACTGGTCCATGGGTGCAATTGGATACTTCCCAACTTATACATTAGGAAATTTATACGCAGCCCAGCTTTATGCTGCAGCTATTGCAGATGATCCAAGTATCCCAAGTAAAATAGCTAAGGGAGAATTTAGAGTATTGTTAGACTGGATGCGAAGTCATATTCATGTCCACGGTTCTAAGTTAACACCTTCAGATTTAATTACAGAAGCTACTGGAAAAGAACCAAGTAGTGACGATTTTATTGAATATTTAACATCAAAATATTCTAAAATATATAATTTGTAAAATGGTAGCCCCCCTCGGATTCGAACCGAGGTCTCAGGCTCCAAAGGCCTGAATGATGGACCGCTACACTAGGGGGCTTCATCCGGTCTAGAGACAGGTGGCTTTAGAAATATTCCCCGTAAGCAACAATTAATAAAGGTCTCCTAGTGCAATATTAATGACAGCTAGTGATAGGTTTATGAAAAAGGTCAGTGACTACTACAATGACTTAGGATACCCTGTCACTTGGGAAGGTGAAGGTTCTAAACGCAGTTTAGAAATCCAATTTAAAGCAGAATCAGGTTATTTTACTTCTATGATTTTTTCCCCAAGCGGTGATGACATTATTGTCAAGGATGAATGGGGCCGAGAACAGAAAATAAAGGCCACAAAAGGAAACCTTGATATGATTAAATCTTGGTCAGAACACCGTTAATTCGGTAATTTACTCATACTTTTTGAACCGGGTCTTGATTTAATTTCTAGATTAGTTAGTTTATTACCTTCAAATTCAAAAATCCAAGGTTCACACCATCCGATTTCAGTTTGAAGAATTTCCTCCGAGCTGAATCCTTTAAGTGCCATCACGATTGCTCTTATGCTATTTCCATGCGCACTTACGATTACATTCTTTCCTTCAATTACATGTGGTAATATTTTTTCATTAAGATATGGAATTACTCTATCTGCAGTATCTTTTAGTGATTCACCGCCAGGAGGTGGAATATCATAACTTCTTCTCCAAATTTGAACTTGTTCTTCACCAAATTCTTTTGCAGCTTCAGCCTTATTTTGCCCAATTAAATCACCATAGTCTCTTTCATTAAGTGCTAAATTTTTTTCTACAGGAATAGAAGTTTGTTTTATTCCCTTTAAGATTATATCTAAAGTATCGTTTGCTCTTTTTAGTTTTGAAGTAAAAGCAATATCAAAGTTAATATTTTCAAGTAGATCAACAGCTTGTTCAGCTTCGGAGATACCCTGTTCATTCAGTTCGACGTCTTTCCACCCTGTAAACCTATTTTGATCGTTGTAAACAGATAATCCATGTCTCACCAGAATTAGTTTTCCAAAGCTCATAATTAGTTATACTTTTCTATTGAGACTTGTCCATATTTAGGTAACGGCTGTGCCCTTATTCCTAATTTCTTCTCAATTTGTTTTGCCAGTTCTTTTGTTGAACCATGGACAGTGTAAACTTGTTTTGGATTGCACTCTTCAACGAATTTCATTGTTCCGCTAAAATCAGAATGATCGCTTATTGGGAATCCAGCATCGACACTCCTCAACGCCCATTCAGAGAATGCACACCATCCNGAAACTCGCGCAGTTTTCGCACCTTTTTTCCTCATATTTTGCACAGCATCATCTTGTTTTTTTCCGTTAACAGCNGTAGTTGAGGTTACTAATAATTCTGCAGTCAATTGTTCTTTNTCCGACAATTCAGAATATCNGTTATANTCTAGTTTAACTCCATTTTTTTTGTAGATGTCACTTACGGAAGCAACGACATCAGAAACAACTGGAGTTACTCCNCCTNCATTTGCTGTCGCAATCACTTCTTGGGCTTTTCCTAGAGAGTATGCTCCAATTATTGCTCCGTCTTTTGCAGATGTAGCCATAATCCATGCTTGCAAATCGCCTAGAACTTCATTTCTGTCGGGTAAAACTTGGTCTGGTTTTCCATAAGTTGACTCCACGATCAAAGTATCACAATCTTGTGGTTTAGCGACCCCTGCAGTTACAGTTCCATATGGATTATAGTCTCCAGTGTAGAGCACACCCTCACACTCGATCATTGCTGAACCAACGACGTGACCGGCTGGGACAAACTCGAGATCAAAATCATTTATCTTAAATTTTTCATNAAAGTTATGAGTAGTTGCNTTCTTTGAACCAGTTCGAGCAATCATGACATCTTTAGTAGGTTCAGTCATGTGAGTTTTGGGCCTTAGGTGATCAGAGTGACCATGACTAACAGCTCCATCTGGTCTACCGCTAGATGGATCTAAGTAAATTGCTCTTTTATCTTTTTTTAGACAGATGCCTTTATAGTCAAAAATTTCCACTAATTTACACCTTTCAGACTGAAAGAATATCTTGCAGGTTCTCTCCACCTATGTCCTGTTAAATATCCGCATAACTTACAATTAAATCCAATCGCTACTTTTCCACCATAAAGTGTTGCATTATGAACTTTTTTTAGAGGAGATGTACAGACTGGGCAGGGTTGACCGGGCGATGCAAATTCTCCTCTGTGATGTGTATGTCCACTTTGATCTTCTCCTGGACGTATCCTTCTCCATCTTTTCACGACAGGGTCATACCCAAGACCTTGTCTTCTGAAGATATTTTCATCATTTTCAGGTCCTGCACCTACGGATCTGGTTCGAATACCTAGTTTAATTTTTTTCGATTTAACGGCAGTAATTCTCATCCTTTCTGCAGACAGCCTATATGTTTTATCATCATTTTTAAGATGCGCAACAACAAGTCTGTGCATTTTGGTTTGAGTATCTATAGTTCCCCTACTTTTTAGGACNCTAATGACAGCTTCCACTATCACTTTTTCAGAAGGCTTTCGATACTCCATTAAATCCCTAACAGAACTGAAAGTTAAAGCTTGTTGGACCAATAGTAATTTTTATATTCCATTACAACAAAGGGTATACAACCGGAGGTTGACATGTCATTTGATGAAGTAGACGAATTATTTTATTTGCTNGAAAACCCAACNAGGCGTAGAATTCTCCAATTATTGTCTATTGAGAGACTNTATCCNTTACAANTNTCAAAGGAAATTGATGTTACTCAACAAGCAGTTGTTAAACACTTAAGAATTTTAGAGGATCATGGTCTAGTTAAATCAAGGGATGAACCGAGCCGTAGAGGACCTAATAGAAGAGTTTACAAAGCATCTAGAGATGTTTCTTTGCATATAGACATTGGACCTTCGACTTACAAGCAAAAAGCTGAAACAGATTTCGACGTTTCAGATTTATCAGAGCAACATCGAAGAGTTCTGGATGCAATAGCTGAATCTGAAAATATGGATTCCAGAGCTAGGATGGATCTTTTGTCTAGAGTTTCAGAAGATCTTAAACACTCGATTGATGAAGTAGAGTCAGAAAGGCGAAGTTTAATGGCTTTGATGGGCGAGTTAAACAGAAAAATAATATCTACAACGCAAGACGCAGATTGTACATATCACGAGCGTAGACTATTGCACCACATTCTCCATAATAGAGATTATACAATTGAAAGTGCCGCTGCATCACTGGGACTTCGCGAAGCTGAAGTTCGAATTATTTTAGAGAGTTTACAACACAGAGGATTAACTCGTTAATTATCCGCATATCTTATATAGAATGCTAAAATAATAATAATATCTAAGATGAACATTTTTCAGAAAAGTTTACTAGCTGTATTTGCAATGTCTTTGCTTTTGCCTTTATCTCAAGCTGAAGACAAGATATACCGTGTTGAAGGTATACCGGAAAATTTACACTATTCTACAGGAAAATCATACGAGATTATTATTACTGCAAATGATTATGATTCAATTTCTGAGGTTAACATAAGTGTAACCAATGGTTCTTTGAGTTCTACAGATTCATTTGAAGCAGATGTTCATAATTTAGTTTTAGAATCAAGTGAAGAAGGTTGGATATTTTTTTGGCAAGCACCGACTCAATCTTTTAGTTTAGGAGAAGGCAATTCTTTAATGACAATAATTTTTACTGATAATGATGGCCAAGTTTGGTCATCTTACGAATCTATGCTAAGATCACCAGAAATAATTTCACACAGTAGTTCTGGTGTACCTGATTGGGCTAATTCGTTAGCCTGGGGTGGAGTAAGCATTACTGTTTTGTGCACAGTTGCAGGCTCTTATGTTCTTAGAAGGGATAAGATTAAACATTAATTTTTGGTTAACGTAAGGTATATATGCTCAGCCAACTGTATATGTGCCTGACTTAGGTCAGAGGACACAACAATGCAAAGAAGAATTGTAAAAGATGAGCAGGCAGTATCTCCTGTAATTGCGGTTATTTTGATGGTCGCTATTACAGTGGTTTTGGCTGCAGTATTGTACGTTTGGGCAAGCAGTTTCCTTGGTGGTACAACCAAGAANGCACCAACCGGCAGTATGATAGCTAGCGAAGATGGAAGCGGTGTCTGGACGGTTCAGATCGTCAAGATTAACCCACAAGTTTCCGTAAACTCTGTACACTGGTACTTATTGGATGTACAAGGAAACACTAAGACTGATGGCTTAGTTTCTGATGTCTATGGTTATTACTCTGGTCAGGGTAAAGCTGTAGTCTTCATTGACAACGACTTCAACGGTAAGTTAAGCCCAGGTGACAAGTTTGAAGTTCACCCAGGTGAAGCAGGTTCCGATTTGGAAAGCGTAAATGACGTAAGTGATTACTCCTTCCGTATGAAGTTCGAGCCTACTGGTGACGTAATCGGATACGATATAGGTCTACAATCATAGACTTAGGTCACCAAAATTAGAGTGAAATTAGTTTCACTCGCAGGTAATTCGGGGGCTTCGGCCCCCCATTTACCAACTTTTTTTATTTTTAATCTAACCAGGGAACTCTGAGAATGGGTTTAGAACCTGGACATAATCCTTCAACGATTTCAGCACNAGGTAGTAAGTTCTTTACTACTTCATTGAGCGTCCTTTTCTTTGGTTTCTTACCTATTTCCAGTCTCTCATTGTTTAATGCAGCATCCGGATATTTTTTCAAAAATTCAATTGCACCCTCTTCCCATGGAGCTGGTCCTTTGTGAGANATAATTTCAGGTAATTTTGTTATTCCCGTTTCAATAACAATATATCCTTTGTCGCCTATNTTTGCGTTCCATGCAATAGGTTCAAAATCGTGTAGAGCCTTGTATATTTTCCTACCTTGTTTTTGTAGCCATGGCAAAATGCTTTCTTCAGTTCCTTCTGGNAATTCAAGAATTATACTCGTAATATTGCCTTGAAACTTTCTTTCCTTGAATTCAGGAAAGAAGAAATTCATTGACGGATTATTTATGAAAGATTTAGAAGCTAATATCGCAGTTCCTAATCCTTTTAGGGTTACTCCGGCAGCTACATTCCTATTCTTGTCAACAGGATCACACAGCATAATCGGAGAGTCTGGTGTTCTCATTTTATCAATGATTACAGGAGGTTTCCATTGGGATATTTCTTTTATTAGATTCAAGAATCCTTTGTATTTGATACAGAGTATTTCTACTAAATACCCGGAAAATCCNCCGATTGCAGAGTTAGCGCCGTAAGCTCCTACAGCCTTTAGAAATTGTTTTGTCAGCCTGATTTCGTTATCTAAATTACCAATATTAGATACTACCCAATCAGTATGGAATGGNGTTCTGTCTACAGCAGATATTGATTCACTAGAGTTATCAATAGCAAAACAAGGTACAAGATCAATTCCTACTCCGTCAATTTCTCCTCTCAAATATGGATGTTGCGCATATAATTCTTTTCCATCTGGAAGAATCTTTCTTGCAATTTCTAATCCTTCTTTCTTTAAGTTAGTTCCTTTTTTAAAAATTAAAAAAATATCAATGTCTGTTCCACTAAGGAACGTCCCTTTCGCAATAGAGCCTACAACTTTTGGCTCGACTTCAGTTAATTCTAGTATATCTATTTTCTTCAGAATTTTATCTTTTAGCCCAAGTAATTTCTCTTTTTCGTCAGGACTTGGTTCGACTTGGGATAGAGCTTTCTCAATTAATTCTTTCACTCTTCTTCATCAGCATGGTTAACTTTACCTTTGCGCCATGCTTTAGTCCTTTCTTTTTCTGCTCTCTTCCTAAGAGTTTCTATGTCGTCTTTAACAGGGAGGAAAATCGGTATGATAAAAATTACTAGTCCAATAATCAATGAAAGAATTCCCCATAGAATGTATTTTCCAGTAGTAATAGCCTCTAAAAATAATGAAATAAGGATCAAAGAAAGAATAGTAGAGATCCATATAATTTTTCGAAATGCTTTTTCAGAAATAACATATTTATCTTCTTCTTCCAATATTTCAACTGAAAATTCGGCATTTGGTATTTCAATATCTTCATCTTTCCTTACAGGTCTTTCTAGTTTTAGTTTTCTAAGATATAAGTGACCAGCTATTCCCGAAATAATGAAAGCAGCTTGTCCGTATCCAGGGTCTCCAGCTGCTGTTGCGGCCCAAACGGCATACAGCATTGTTAACCAAATGGTAACTATTATAGAATTATACAAATCCATAACTGAGGATTTAGACTTTGCTTTCCATTGTGATGGCTTCTACAGGGCATGCAAAAGCGCAAAGAGTACATCCGACACAAGTGTCATCTAAAATTAGTGCTTTTTTAGATTCAAATTGTGATGTTCTAGCCTTCAGATCCCAAGAAATCATGTCAATAGACGCGAAATTACAGTAATAAACACATTGGGTACAACCAATACATTTTTCATTGTCTACTAAAGCAATGTAATCTTTTCCCTGTGGAAGAGATTTAAGAGTTATTTTTCTTAACTCCTTAAACATATCTTTAGCTTTTTCAATTCCAGTTGTGGGTAGATTTTCGTCATCTACCGCTTCTTTAACTCTTTTTAGCCATTTATTAGGTTTATGAAAGAAAAGTGAAGAAGTACCCATGGCTTGATAAGCAGTCGTTCCGACATTTTCAGTAACTACAGCCTCAGTTTCTTCTACTTCTATCGTAGCGCCTGATGCATAAGCAACCATATCTTCAACTAGATTTGACTGAAATGCGCCTTCGTTATCTACACATGCAAGTTTTGACATTGCACCGTTCATCCACAGCTCGGCAGGTTCTTCAAAGTCTACATCACAATCTACTCTATCGTGTATCCTAGAACCACCTATATCTTCCATTGTCTTGTCCCAATCTTTTCCAGACTGACAGAATAAATCATAACCAGTATCACCTAAAGCACAAATGGAAAAATGTGTATTAGTTAGAATTTTACCGACGCCTACTGCAGCTTCATACAATTCTTCTGCATTATCTGGCATTTCACCTTCACCCCAAGTAGAGCAAACAATCATAACTCTAGACATTCCAGACATCGAATTGATATCAAATCCATCCATATCATGGACAGTTGCTTTTAATCCATATTTTTGGGATTCCTTTTGCCATTTTTCGGCGAGTCCTTCAGAGTTTCCACTCTGAGATCCGTACAAGATGTGTAAATCTCTATTTCCTTCGTTTGCGAATGCGGTAATGTCTACATCAGACACTACTTTTCATCCTCCAAACAAGCAACTAAGAATTGCATTAGGTCCATCATCTCATAGTCATGGTGATGTCCTTCTTCAGGATTCATACGTTCTTCATTAAGCATACACTGCATATGCATGTAGCATTTTGGACAACCGCCAAGCATAATGTCTATTCCAGCATCCGTACCTTGGTCTAGTCTTTTCCTTCGTACAGCTTTTGTAGCATCATTACAGTACATCATGGAAGAAACTCCACAACAAAGAGCTCTTTCTTTGTTATTTTCTAGTTCTACCATGGTAGCTCCATCTACTAATTGTATCAAATCTCGAGGGGCTTCATATTCTCCCATCATTCTTCCAAGACGACAGGGGTCATGGTAAGAGACAGTGACATTTTCAGGTGCTTTAAATTTCAAACCTCTGCCCTGTAATGTTTGGGTAATATGTTCGACTTTAATGCCTAGTGTACCTGGTAAGTCATAATCAACAGCGAATGTTCTGTAGCATTCTGCACATGAACATGTTATTATCTTGATTCCAGATTCTTTAAGTCTTTTCATATTGTGTTCTTTCAGTGCATCAAAAACTTCTAAATTTCCTTGCCACAATTGGTCATGACCTGAACATTTGAATACATTCATATCTAAAACTAAAGGATCAATATCTGCGTAGTTTAGCAGTTTTATTGATGCAGCTGCAATCGAAGCATGATCTGCATCACCTTTGTTTAAGTGAGTAAATTTAACTTCCACATCCATAAAGTCTACACAGCCAGGAAAATAGCCATATTCGTGATATCTTTCAGGCTTCCATTCATTATCTTCTTTATTCATTGCGTCCTCTACAATCAGTCTTTCGAAAAGAGGGTGAGGAATAGTTCTAGCGTATGGCTTCTGTCTGGTTTTATCGGTCATATGCAACACCTCCAATTGGAGAACTACCTGTTCCAGGCAAGTCTAGGCTAGCGCCTTCTGTGGTTGCTCCCAAAGTTGCCAAAAGTCTTTGTTCTAGTACGTAGTCTACATATTCGATATTTTGAGGGCAGACTGCAGTACACATTCCACATGAGATACATGACCAAAGAGCAACACCATCGTGCTTATTTTGGAATGTATTGAATATGATATTCAATTCGTGCTCGCCTTCCATGTCTCTTACAGGGCAGATGTCATCACACAGACCACATTGATAGCATCGATTTAGTTTGAATTCATAAATACGTTGCATTCGTCTATCTTGTATTCCGTTTGTATATAGATTAAATCGTTCTTCATCGCTTAATGGTTTAGCACCTTCAGATCGCCTTCGGTCCAAAAATAAATAAGTTATCAATGAATACGCTTACAAAGATAATAATAATGATTTTAGAATAATTATTTTTTAAAGATAGATTAATTATTCTCATTATTAAGCATAAGTTTTATAATTCATATCTAAAATTATATTTTTAAGACCTGCTATTAATATCCATGTGATTAAACTTATTTTCCCATCAAAATATTGTACGTCAGCTAGTTGAGATACAAGAAAAAAGAATAAAGCGGTCCAAAAGGCTCTAT
>PBPR01000008.1 GCA_002724775.1 Methanobacteriota archaeon | reverse complement strand
TATTTCGTAGACATAGTCAGTTTTTGCTAGTACTGGCTTTCTGTTTCTTTCTGGGTTGGTATACCTTTGCTTTGTTCCTGATAGCTTGGATAACTGGAGCTAGATGGGCTGATAACGAAGGATATTTGGAAAAATACAATATGGAACTGGTTTGGGGTCGCTCATTCCTAATGTGGAGAACAGATTGGGGTAAAGATTTCATAGAAAAAGTTTCTCAGAAAACTGTCTTTTGGCAAAGAGTTGGCGATGTTTGGGTAGTAACTGTTTTCCTTATTATGATTTTTATGTTTCTACTGCTATTATGGCAGGCAACATTAGCTTGGCAGATTCCAAAAAGTGCATCTGTCTCCCCTAAAATGATGATTGGGTTACCTGGATTAAACCCAGTGATTCCTTTGTGGTATGGTATTTTAGCATTGGTAATTGCGATGGTGGTACATGAATTCAGTCACGGAATTTTGAGCAGAGTTGCAAATGTCAAAGTTAAAGCATTAGGATTATTGATGTTCTTTTTCCCNGTAGGTGCTTTCGTAGAACCNGATGAAGAAGAAATGAAAAGCATGAAAAAATGGGAACGTATGAGACTCTANGCTGCAGGACCTGGAAGTAATATGGTCATTGCTATCATTTTCTCTTTCTTGTTCTCATCTGTTATGGTGGCATCTCTAGAACCATCTAGTGATGGGGTACTTTCCGCAAGTGTTGTTTTAGATTATGGAGGAGAGGAAGCCGGACTTGAACCTTGGATGCTGATAACGGAAGTTAACGATCAGACAATCTTGAATTCTGAAGATTTNACNAANGTNATGAATGAGACNTACGCGGGTCAAGTGATTAATGTNTCTGTNCTCAACAAAGGAACTCCNGAAACTTATCAAGTNACTTTATCAGANAAAGGTAGTTATTATCTCAANTATTATCCAGATAATTANGAAACATGGATGTCTGGAAAAGGATTCATGGGNATTGCTGTAGTTAATCCTGAAGTTGTCGCNGANAGTCTAGCTAATCCCGGAANTTCTGCTGGAGGTATGTTACANTACATCACTCTACCTTTCCAAAANTTACANCCATTCCCNGAACACTTTACTGCNCTNTTTGCACCTACTGGCATTGTCGGAATTATTCCAGATAGTGTCTTTTGGATTCTAGCCAATTCTTTCTATTGGATTTTCTGGTTGAATTTGATGGTCGGATTAACAAATGCACTTCCTGCAGTTCCTCTGGACGGTGGATTCATTTTTGCTGATGGTGTAACAGGAATGCTAGACAAAGTTCGAAGTAGCATGACTGCAGAAAGAAAAGAAGAAATTGTTGATAGACTTGTNAGTCTTTTAGCAATTACTGTTCTGTTCCTGATTGTCTGGCAGATTGTCGGGCCAAGGATAGTAGGAACTGAACCTGTAACATTGAATGCAGACATAAACACCTCTATCACAAAAGGCTGGAGTGACGAAGTTTTTGAATTTGACGCTTCAAACTCAGAAGGTGCTTTCGTTTCATATGAATGGGACTTTGGAGATGGAAACACTGCTACAGGTGAAAAAGTACAGCATAATTGGTCTCAAGGTGGNCTTTATTTTGTTGTTTTAACTGCAAAGGATGCTGAAAATCGGCAAAGTGTAGCTTTCCAAGAAATTAGTATTGATCATGAAGAAAGTGGAGATGGGGACGTCGGAGGCGGAGGCGACGAAAGCGTTGGATCTTCTGTAAATCCATATGTTGAAAGCGTGAACATTTACATTAATTTGACTGGAGAAAGTGCATTGCCATTGCAGGAAGATGTAACGGTTACAATAACATCTCCTTCTGGTGTTGTTTTTGAAGAGGATTACCTTCTNGGCGCCCAACCACAATATGTAGAATACAAAACAAGTGAAGGTGAAATGATAGGAGATTGGGAAGTAACATTTGAATCGAACGATCCAACTTCTGATTTTTCTTACACTTACAATTGGGTAACTTATTTTCAAGATAATTCTTGAAGAAGACTTTAATAATGCGCACTTTTTTTGCTCATAGTTAACAAAGGAAAATTGTTCCTGAGATGTGAAAATAATGAGTAAAGACCCAGTTCCACTTAAAGCTGTACATCACGTTGAGTTTTATGTGGGTAATGCAAAGCAAGCTGCCTACTATTATAGGAAAGCATTTGGATATGACCAAATTGCCTATTCAGGATTAGAAACTGGAGATAGGGAAAAAGCCAGCTACGTCCTAGCCCAAGGTAGAATAAGAATGGTATTTTCTACTCCACTAAACGGAAATAATGAATTAGCTGAACATATTCGAAAGCATGGAGACGGTGTTAAGGATATTGCATTTCATGTAGATGATGCAAAGGCATGCTACGAAGCCTGTATAGCTCGAGGTGCTAAAAGTGCTAAAGAACCTGAAACTATCAATGATGAACACGGAAGCATAACTAAGGCATCAATATTTACCTACGGTGAAACCGTGCACTCTTTTATTTCACATAATGATTACGACGGTCCTTTCCTTCCTGGATTTGTAGAAAGCAAAATTGAAGGAAATAATGTTGGATTAAAATTTATAGATCATATTGTTGGCAATGTTGAATTAGGTAAGATGGAATATTGGGTTAATTTTTATGCAGATACAATGGGATTCTCACAGATTCAAGAATTTAGTGATGATGATATCTCCACTGAATACTCTGCATTAATGTCTAAGGTGATGGAAAGCGATAATGGCAGAATTAAATTTCCAATTAACGAACCTGCCGAAGGCAAAAGAAAATCGCAAATTGACGAATACTTAGAATTTTACGAAGGTGCTGGAGTTCAACATCTTGCACTTCTGACGAGCGATATCATAAAAACTATTGGTAAACTAAAAGAAAATGGAGTAGAATTTTTAGAAGTTCCAGATACGTACTATGAAGATTTAACTGATAGAGTAGGTGCTATCGATGAAGATATCGAGGTTCTTCGCAAATTGAAGATATTAGTTGATCGCGACGATGAAGGATATTTACTTCAGTTATTTACTAAACCTGTAGAAGATAGGCCAACTGTATTTTACGAAGTTATACAAAGAAAAGGATCGAAAGGCTTTGGAGTTGGAAACTTTAAGGCATTATTTGAAGCAATTGAAAGACATCAAGCCGAAAGAGGTAACCTGTAATGCACAGATATCACAAACTAGGAAAAGTAGCTAAGAAAAGACACACCGTGTTTAGAGATGATAATGGAAATATATATCATGAAGAATTGAAAGGAAACAAAGGATTTGTTGGCCCTTCTTCACTTCTGTATCACATATATCCGCCCACGGAAGTTTTGTCTACTAAGGAAATTGGAAGTTTTACACTTGAAGAAGACGACGATAAGAGTCTCAGAATGAGACATTTTTACACCAATAGAGCTGACAAGGGAGGAAGCGCAATTATGGACAGAAAGCCTTTCTTGTTCAACAACGATGTTGTGATGATGATGTGCTATCCTGACAAAAATGATGATTATTACTATCGCAACGCTCAGGGCGACGAAATAATTTACGTAAGTCAAGGAAGTGGAACTTTAGAAACTGCTTTTGGAAATATGAAATATTCTTCTGGAGATTACCTAGTNATTCCAAGAGGNATTTTGCACAGATATGTAATGGATGACAAAGAGCACTCCCTTTTGATTGTAGAATCACCTGGTGAAGTTCGAACTCCTCGAAGATATAGAAATGAATACGGCCAAATCATTGAGAGAAGTCCATATTCTGAACGTGATTTCAGAGGACCTGATGAATTAATNCCTCACGATGAAAAAGGTGAATTCAAGATTATTGTAAAACAAAGAAACAGATTCACAGAAGTAACTCTAGGACACCATCCTTGTGATGTTGTTGGATGGGATGGATATTACTATCCATTTGCGTTCAGCATACATGANTTTGANCCTATTGTTGGTAGAATCCATGAACCACCACCNGTTCATCAAACATTTGCTAGTGACAGNTTTGTAGTTTGCTCATTCTGCCCTAGGCCGTTTGATTTTGACAAAAATGCAATTCCTGCACCATATAATCATGCAAATATTATGTCNGATGAAGTTATCTATTACGATTCAAAAGAATTTATGTCTAGAAAAGGTGTAGAATTTGGATCAATGACTTTGCATCCTGATGGCTTGACACATGGCCCTCATCCTGGAAAATATGAGGCATCTATAGGAGCAAAATGGACCGATGAGTTAGCCGTGATGGTAGATACTCACTATCCACTAAAAGTTGCTAAATATGCTCTTAAAGTTGAAGATCCTGATTATTCAAAATCTTGGCTTGATGGTGAAGATTACAAAGACGCTCTAGGCGAATAAATTAGATGAAAAATAGTCTTCAAACACTCATGAATGGGTTGATAGACTATGCTGGCCTATTTCCTCCTGCCAAGTTACCTTTGAATGAAGCTGTAGCTGAGTATATTTCTCANTTCAAAGATAATAAAAAATGGATTCTGGGAAGATTCATCATACCTGTATCCCAACTAAAAGATTTAGAAGAATTCATTCCAATGTTTGAGGANATTGGAACATTAAAATTGTCTGTTTTGGGTGNACAAACTANTTCAGATAAAGAATTTCTTCACCAAACCAAAAAAGAAATGGATATAATTAATGATTACAGAGAAAAACATAAGGGAAAAGTTTCAATTGAAGTTATAGAAACTAAACTACCTTCTACATCACCATCAAAGAATACAATGGTAAGTGTTATTGAAATTCTAAATTCAAACAATCTTGAACATTACCATGAATTTCCTGAGCTACCGTATGTTGGGATAAATTATGCTACGAATGAAGATGAGGGAGAATGGGATGAAAAAATTACACCAACAATTAAAATGATTTCAACTCTGGATAATACGGGAATCAAAATCAGGTGTGGAGGGATTGTGAAAGAGGCTTTTCCCTCTGTTGAACAGGTCGCTGCGATGATACAAAATTGTAGCATCTACAATGTTCCTCTCAAATTTACGGCCGGATTACATCATCCATTGAGACATCATTCANACGAATATGACACTGAAATGCATGGATTCATAAATATGTTTAGTGCTAGTGCATTCGCTACGACATTTCCTAANCCTGANAATGAACAAGAAAAATTTCGAATGTTTNTTTTATTNNCACATATGATTGATTGNCAAAACGAANACGATTTTGAATTTTTAGAGGNTAAAATGGTNTGGAAGGTANGAGATGATCGTGATTCCAGATTTGAAATTNGAAACGAAACGATTGAAAAAAGNAGACAAAATAANGGNATTTCATTNGGCAGTTGCTCTTTTCAAGAGCCCATGGATGACTTAAAACAATTAGGATGGATGTAATGGACAAAACACACGATTCAAATCTAAAATCTTGGATAAATGTAGACGAGAATTCTGATTTTCCTATTCAGAATATACCTTTTGGAGTCTGTAGCCCAAAAGAAGGCGGAGACTTGCATATTGTAACTGCAATTGGTGATTTCATAATTGATTTAGCCCATTTGGATGACGCTGGAATCTTTGAAGGTACTGAGATAGAAGGTGCTGAAATTTTCCATGAACCTACATTAAACGCATTTATGTCAATGGGAAGAAAAGCATGGAAAGAGACTCGAATGAAAATTAGTGAAGCCTTAAGTGAAGATAATCCTATGTTACGTGACAACGAAGAATTGAGAAAAATCGCCGTAATTCCAAAGGAAAACGTCAATATGGAATTGCCAGTAGATATTGGAGATTACACTGATTTTTATTCATCTAGAGAACACGCCACAAACGTTGGAACCATGTTCAGAGGGCCTGACGCTGCTTTGATGCCGAACTGGCTCCATCTTCCTGTAGGATATCATGGTCGTGCTTCGTCTGTTGTGCTAAGCGGAACAGACATTGTTAGGCCAAAAGGCCAAACCAAGCCACCAAACTCTGATGAGCCTGTTTTTGGTGATTGTAAAAGACTGGATTTTGAACTTGAAATGGGTGTTTTGATTGGTTCTGGTAATTTACTTTCAGAACCTATTCCCGTAGATGAAGCTGAAAATCATGTTTTTGGATTGTCTCTGGTTAACGATTGGTCAGCAAGAGACATTCAAACATGGGAATATATCCCACTAGGACCTTTTCTAGCAAAAAACTTTGTAACGTCTATTTCTCCTTGGATAATTACTCTTGAGGCTTTGGAACCGTTCAGATGTAAAAGCCCAAAACAAGAGCCTGAACCTTTTGATTACTTAAAAAATAAAAAAGATCACAATTTTGATATTGAACTAGAAATACACCTGCAAACGAAAGAAATGAATGAATCCTGTGTAATATCTAGAACAAATTACAACTATTTGTATTGGAATATGGCTCAACAGATTGCACATCATACAATCACAGGTTGTAATTTACGAACTGGGGACCTATTAGCAAGTGGAACTATCTCCGGGCCTGACAAAGACAGTCGAGGTTCTATGCTAGAAATTGCTTGGGGTGGAAAAGAACCAATTACACTTCCTAATGGTGAAAAAAGAACTTTCTTGGAAGACGGCGATGTTGTAACTTTGAAAGGTTTCTGTAAAGGAAAAGGTTACAAGATTGGATTTGGAAATTGTATTGGGGAAATACAACCTTCATCTTAAGCACGATTCAAAGCTGATTTTAGGGCAGAGCTTATATAACCATCCGAGTGGCGCCCAATCCGTCTCTGATTTCTAAAGAGGCAGGAAGGACACAACATCAATGGCAAGACAAACACGTCGTCGACGTGGCTCTAAGGTAAAGAGTCGCTTCAAGAATCGCCCAACTCCTTCTATCAGCAGAGCATCCTCTGCAGATATTGAGAAAGTAGGAATCGTCAAGAAAACCAGTAAAGTTGACTGGAAAACTGTAGGATTACTAATTCTAATTTTTGTATTTTCACTTTACATTAGAACTGCATGGACTGCTGAACCTGCAACTGAAGACGGTTATCAATTAACTGGAGGTAGTGACCCTTACTACCACAAGCACGTTGTAGATCATGTTGTTGAAAATGGTGAACATTTGGACAGAGATCCAATGCTAAATTATCCATACGGTGCAAACAATAATCGTCCACCGTTATTCGATTGGTCAATTGCGATTATTGGACTAATTTTCTCACCGCTCTTTGATTCAACAGAAGATTCTGTGTGGTGGGCTATGCAAGTTTTACCTGCAATTTACGGTGCTTTGATTGTCTTCCCAGTTTATGCTATTGGAAGAGCTCAGTTCGGTAAAGAAGCTGGATTACTTGGGGCTTTCTTAATTGGAGTGAACGCAAGTCACGTAAGTCATTCTAGTTTGGCTCTTGCTGACCACGATTCGTACATCATTCTGTTCGGTACTACTACTTTCTTTTTCTTCATGAGATCGTTAACTGTTTCTAGTGATAGAAAGTGGGTTTCAGATTGGAGTAATTTTGACAGTATTAAGAAAGGGTTAAGTGATTTGATTAAAAATGAAAAACTCGCACTAGGTTATGCTGGATTAGCTGGTATGACAATTGCTATGATTGCAATGAGTTGGAAAGGTTTCCCGTACATTATGGCAATTATTGCTATTTACTTAGGATTCCAAATGTTAATNAATGCATTCAGAAGAGTTGATAGTTTAACTACTGGAATGTTAGGATTAGTTACTCTAGGTCTTCCTGTGCTTCTATCGTATCCTTACTACCAAACAATGGGCTTCATCAACACTTGGTGGGAAGCTCCTGCTTACATTTTACTCGGTTACATCATTATGTCTTTGTTAATGGTAACAACTAGAGATTTACCATGGCTATTGGTAATCGGAAGNTCAACATTCATTGCNCTTGCTTTCTACTTGTTATTAACATATGTTTTCACTGAACTTGGATTTTTACTATTCAGTGGACAAGGATATTTTGTAAGAACTAANCTTTTCAATACTATTGCTGAGGCTCAACCTCCTGAATTTGCAGATTTTGTATTTGCATTTGGTCCTGTTTCCATTTGGCTAGCTATCTTTGGAGTCATTTGGATGGCATACCAATTATTCAATCAAAGTATGTGGAAGAAAGATTATCTGTTTGTGATGATCTGGGCNCTTGTTTCTTTGTTTATGGCTCAATCTGCTGTTCGTTTTATTTTCAACGCAACANCTGTTGTCTCNCTAATAAGCGGTTGGATNACTTGGCTAATAATNCAATGGGCTGATTTCCCAGCTATATTGCAAACGTGGACCAGCTACTGGGGAAAACGTGGAAATATGTTCTACTGGCTTTCATTACTTTCAGTAGCNATCGGATTCTGGTTCTTCTTTACAATAAGTGTGCTTGTTGGACTTCTAACTGCAACTATTTTGATTGTATTGATTATGGTTATTGGGCATATGGATGCTCAAGATATAGATCAATATNGATTCCGTGATAGAATAAGTGGATTAAGAAAATCGTTTGAATTGAAAAGGCCTCTTGTCGCTCTTTTCGTTGGNTTATTTATCTTCCTACCTAATACATTCTACGGGTATGATGCTGGAGTTCCATACGAAGATAAAAAAGAACACGACGCAGACATTTACAATTTCCTAAGCTATGACTTCTTNAGGCCTGAAGAATTTGACTATGGTCAAAGAAACAATGCTTCTCTNTATCCNGATGGAGTAGGTGGTATGTACACTACNAACTTAAGTTCAAATCAGTTATGGTATATGGGTAACACTGGACCTTCTTTCCCTTCAGACTATTGGATTGATGGGCTTGAATGGTTGGCTGAACAAGATACTGAAAAAGCTCCAGAAGACAGACCTGGATTTATGGCCTGGTGGGATTACGGATTCTGGGCAATTGATATTGGTGAACATCCTACTGTAGCCGATAACTTCC
Source organism: Methanobacteriota archaeon (assembly GCA_002724775.1). Taxonomy (GTDB): domain Archaea; phylum Thermoplasmatota; class Poseidoniia; order MGIII; family CG-Epi1; genus CG-Epi1. The sequence goes on along the minus strand of PBPR01000008.1, from coordinate 7,967 downwards.
AGTTTGGTTACCAAATTGCAGGTAANTTCATAGCATCNCAATCAGAACATGAAGCAATGTCACTGCTCCTTTACAGAATTTTGGAAACTGAAGTAAATAGAGATTCTGGAAAATTGAATTCTGAAGTAAGAACAAAAATATTGGATGGATANCTGAACGAAGAAAATGTATCTGCATTTGANCATATNGTNTCAAATCCAGAAGATTATATTCCAAAGAATTCTGATGGAAGTGAGAAAGATGTTAACAAAAGAAATGCTGCAATCAGAGCTGGTAAAGTAATTCTAATGACTATGGATATTACTACNGTTTCAGATTTACTTTGGGAAGTTGAACAACTCACNGGTAAATCTATTCGATATTTCGCAGCTGATACCAGAATGATGGCATANGGACCAAAGCCNGGACAGACTGGAATTTTGTATGCNCCTATCAGTTTAGCGGATTACAACATTAACGACTATGTAGAAGTTCAATATACTTTATCTAACGGTCAAACCTTACCTGCAGAAGAAATTAATGAATTGTTAAAGACAAACCCAACATTAACAATCGAAANTGACGTTCTTGTTTACAAAGAACCATTTTTGAATTCTATGTTCTTTAGGGCTTTCATAGGTTGGTCAGCTCAAGATATAGGCCGTCCTATTTCAGATGGAATACCTGGAATTGTTGGTTCAATTGCNCAGGAAGGAAAGATGCCNGCACCTGGATGGAACATGACTCACTTTAAGCTAATTAAATCTTCAGGAACTCAGCTAAGGATGCTGAAATATTACGACGGAGCAACCATTCAAGGTACTGTTTCAACGCCAAATGGAAACCCTGTAGCTAATGCAAATGTGACTATCTTAGACGAATACGGAATTCCTCACGGTAGCACTACTACTGATGAGAATGGAGACTATTCTGTATTATCTGTCGCTGGGAATGTAAGCATATTTGTTTCTATAGGAGAGTTAACGTCTGATGATGAAAAAATTAGAAAAGTTAGCAATAATATCCTGACAGGAACTTCTGCAGATGACCTACTAAAAGTAAATATTTCTGAAGAAGCTGCAATGAGATATCCTGGTGTTAATTCAACATTTGACATTGATATTGAAATTGAACCTACCAACATTACTGGTAGATTATACTGGGATCTTGACGAAGATGGAACATTCACCGGAAGTGAAGACGAAGCTTTACCAATTACGCCAATTAAAGCTACTAACATCCGCTCAGGAGTAGAAACTGTTGTAAACACCAATGCAAACGGAAAATATGAATTCGTAGGGCTCGCTCCAGGTGAATATACTATAACCACTGTAGTCCAAGATCACGAAATAACTTTAGGATCTTATCTCGGCTCTTCAGCAACACGTGCAGGTCAAGAAATTGAAATTACAGAATCACTAGAGCCAAGTACAATATGGGGCCAATTTTTATCTGATGACGAAATTGGAAACACCCAAATTACAATCTCATTATATGATGAAACAAACGGTAGCCTCGTAGAAACTACTTTCTTAAATCAGAACTATTTACAATCTTCTGATTGTCCAGATGACGGCGATGATCGCTTAGTCTCTTTCTGTTTTGAAAAGTTATTACCTGGTAACTACACGCTAAGATTGGAAAATGAAGGATTACTAGCCGATAATACTGCTAATTGGCAGAATAATAGCGTCGAAATTAGTCTTGAGAAAGGAACCTCACTAGGTTACGAAGCTACTCTAAGAAATGGATTCAGAGTTGAAGGAACATTAACTCACGGAGGTCAGGGAATAGCTGAAGAACAAATATCAATAAGGAATGTAAACCTGTTTGATAGTTACAATGTGTTCACAAATGAGAATGGTTACTTCGCTACTGTTTTACCGGAGGGAACCTATGATTTGTTTACAATCCATCAAAAAGGAAATGACACTTTAGCATACCTCGAGCGCGTTGATAGTAACACTATTTCGTTNCCAATATCTGCGACAATGAGTCCTGGTTACGTTGTTGAAGGTAAATTGTTCGAGGATGTAAACGGAAGTAAAACTCTAGATGAAGATGAAAAGGGATTTGAAGAAATTAAAATTACTTTTGATTCTACTGCTGGTGGAAGTGTATCTACAACTAGTGCTTTCGATGGAAATTATGAATTGATCTTACCTGCAGGTAACTACAATGCTTATGCACACATAGGTGGAGATGGTCAAAATCTAGTAGCTCTGCAGCCGGTAATTTTAACTGATAATGATAAAAATTCAAACCTTTCTTCGAACTACGGTCAAGATGTAGCAATTGTAATGTATGAAGAGCATCTGGGTAACGAACTGCCTATCGAAGGCTTAGTAAATTTAGATGGGGAAACAACAGGAGCTCTAAANGTATGGGCTACAGACCCTAGCTCCTTAATTACATTNCCAATTAATTCATACGAAATAAGTGCACAAAAATATGGTTATACTTTTGAAACGATATATGAAGTATCTGCTGAAACAAACAATACTAAAGAAGAAATAACTAATTTCGAGCTAAATGCTGAAAAAGAATTGATTGTAGAAATGGCTCGAATTCCTACTGATATTGAAGGAAAATTTGTATTCGAAAACAATGGTATTGCTAACGCCGAAATTTCATTCTCTCCAATCTCTGATCCTGCATACTTCCTAAACTTTACTACAGATAATGATGGAAGCTTAACAAATGTTATTTTACCTCCTGATAATTATCTTTACTCCTTTGCATATAATGATAATGGAACAAGATATTTCGCATTAGGTCAAATTGACATCAAAATTGGACAGAGCAGTGTTGACCTAGGAAATGTAAGTGCAGAGAAGAAATATGACATTAGTGGATTTGCAAATCTAAATGACAACACAGAAGACGGAATGGTTACTTTTACACCTGTAAGCGATCCAGATAATTCCACTACCTTTGACATTACAAAGTTTGAAGGATATTCTGGNAGTTTACCACAAGGAAACTACTATGTNAGCTTCCAAGACGGAGTTAGTAGCNANCACTACAGCTTCATNGGAGCTGTAACTATAAACGAACCTAGAGAATACAATCTAACTCTGAAAGACGAAGGTTACTTTAGAGGAGAAGTAGTTTCATCATCAGATGGTGACTTGATACAAGATAACGCAATCGAGGTACGGTTTGAATCTGAAGATAACATAGTGTACACTACGGAAACACTTGCTGGTGAAGGCTTGTTTGGTTCTACCATTGACTACGGTAAAATTGATCTGCCTAATGGATTGTATTCTGTTGTGGTAGACGTTGAAGGATACGAATTATTCGAAGACAACTTTGTAGTAGATGGTGATACGGACAAATATACAATCACATTAGATCCGATCGCCGTTAACGTTACTCTAGAAGTTACTTACAATAATGCAACTGGAAGTAAATTACCTGTTTCTAATGCTGATGTAAGATTCACAAACTCTTTTGCAGATTACGACGAAACATTCACTACTGATGAAAACGGAACTATCACTCTTTCTGATATGATTCCACGAACATATGAAATAGAAATGACTCACTTTGAAGACGGAGAAAATGAACGCTTTAAATTGAACACACAAAACGTATATGTTAAAGCTGGAAAAGAACAACAGACATTCAAAAGAGAAGCTGATTGGAGAGTGAAATTATCNGGTACAGTATTTTACGATCGTGATTTCAACGGTGTNGCTAATACTGATGATCTATTACCAAATTCAGAAGTAGAAATATGGAACATGGCAGGCACTAATGTTCAATTTAATGCTACAGCTGATGAAAACGGAGAATACGAGATNTATCTTTACACTGGTGCATACCAATATTGGATTTATACAAATGANGACACCAGCTATGTNGATATAGCTGAATTAGAGCTAGAAGGTGCATTAACTCTAAATGCGTCACTAAATCGTGGTATCNATTTTAGAGAAACATACCTTTCTTCAGCTGATTCTGAAACCATTGATTTCGATGAAATAGAGATGGATGGTGCAAATTTTAGCTTTGAAGTTGAAGTTAACAATGGTATTCTAGATGTTACAGTTCCTGATGGAATTTACAGCCTAGTAAGTGAATACAAAGANTTGTCTGGTGAACAGGACTATGTTTACAATCTAAATAGTAATGCAAATATTACTGATGAGAAAGACGGTATTCTTCAAAATCAGACTGTCGAAAAGAAATTGATGAGAGGAATTGAGGTTAATGTGGATAGAACTGAAGCTAATGTTGCATTGGGTCAAACTGTAACTTTTAATTTCAACGGTTCTTCAAATGGTCACCTAAATACCATCTATGAACTAAATATAGATAGCATCCCAAGTAATTGGACTGCTGAATTTGTTCCAAACAAGTGGGGTGTTAATTACGGAGAAAATGTAACTTCTGAACTGAAGATAACTCCAGATCAAACCGTAACTGTAANCGAAAAAGAAACATTCAGTGTTACTGTTTCCTGGACTGACGGAAGCGATAATCAAGTTGATGACGTAACGCACACATTTGAGATAGGTGTGACGCCAATAGAAGCTCAAAGCCCTGACTTTATTGTCTCTGAGTTATTGTGGAACCCTGAAGTTCCTACTGTAGGAACTGAAGTAACATTAACTGCTACAATTTCTAACCTAGTAAACAACACAGGAATTCATAATGTACCTATTGTATTTTATGACGGTGACGAACCTTTCAACGTAACTACTATCGTTTTCGAAGGAACTGACGATGAAGAAGTTACCGTAACGGCTACATGGACTGCTACAAAGGGCTCACACCCATTGAGAGTTGCAATTGATCCATCTGTAACCTTGAACGAGGTAGACTCGACAAATAACGATAAAGCTATCACAATTTCTGTTAGCTCAGTATCTGATGACGATGATAATTCTTTCAGAATGATTGCTCTTGTAGTTGTTGGACTTGTTGGTGGGCTGGCATACATTAGCTATAGGTCTAAAAGGTCATAAAACCTTAAATTGATAGGGTAAAGGGCTAAATCTCATTTGAATATAATACCATTTCTATCTTAAAAAAAATCATTTAGAATGTTGGCTAATAAAGTCCCAGGCTATCTGAGATGTAGATATAGGTACTTGGCTTCCAGGAAGGAAAAATCCACTACTCTCTTGTCTAGCATCTTCTGAGTATGGGTTATGCCCGTGAAAATGCAGAGTGACTAACCTGACCTCAGCATTATTTGTGCAATCACTAAAACCTTCTACGGTGAATAGAGTACCTGGCTCGTTTATATCGGGAATTAGCCCATTGCAACCATTCATATCCTTCCAATTATTCAAATTTTGAATTGCTCCTGATGCGGTTTGAAGCGAGGGAACTTGACCATAAATTAGGCCACCACTAGCATCAAATGCATACGGAACTGTTGAATCAGCGACACCATGAAGCTCAATTATAGGGATTGGTGAGTAATTGTCATCAGGTAACTGTAAGAGATAGAATGACATACACCCTATTGCTGTGAAAATATGACTTGCCTTGTTGGCGAGAGCTTGAGCCATAGCACATCCATTTGACCAACCTGTAGCATATACTCTTTTAGAATCGATATTATGAAAATCAATCGCTATATCAACCATCTCAATGATAAATCCTAAATCATTACGCTCCAGATTAGCTGACTCACCGCAACACCAGCCTGAATTCCACGAAAAATCAAGAGCATCTGGATATAGAACCACGGCGTTTTCATCATCTGTTACTTCATCAAAGTCAGAAATTCTCCTGTGCTCGGTAGAATTAAAGCCATAACCATGTAAATCAATTACTAAGGGAACTGGAGAACCTTGTAAGGAGGCGCTAGGTTCATGTGTTTGCCAACATCTTTGCTCGGAATCTATTTCTATACATCTAAATATTCCAACCGTCTCAAAAGGTAAATTTTCTTCTTCAGGTTCTTCCGTTTCATTACTTACTGTTTGATTCTGAGAGGTCTCAGATTGCTCTTCTTCTACTATATCATCTCTAACTATAGCATCTTCAGAACTTGAACTATCATTATCATAAATGTATACAAAATAACCATAAGATCCCGAAACGCCTGTAACTAAAAGAAATGTAATTAAAATTAAGGTTATTTTCTTCATTATTTGTACTAACTCCTAATCATTATGATTAAGATATAAAAATAAAAGCTTCGCTAGTAAAGAAATTAAAGTAAAAAAAGTCGTAACCGAGAGATAGGGGAACAAGTCCCCTACCTAACGCTACATTTCCTATCTAAACTACTTATAGTAATTTAGCGGAGCCAATAATGTCTCCGGTTGCATCAAATTGGATATCTAGTTTCCAACCATCTTGTGCTGGGCCAGGGTCTGGTCCGTATACCAAGAATTGGTCACCAGATGACAATTTGCCATCGCGGTCGTTGTCGGAGAAGTGAACTGGGAACTGACTACCGTTGTCGTTTGTGACGTTGGCTGCCCTGCTCTTTAATGCGTCATCATCTCCGTTATAGGTCATATCTATACCCATTTCTTCGCCGCCCTGGAATTGCATAGCAACTTCACCGAAGCCGTTGCCACCGACAAATGTCGATCCAGATCCGTCTTTCAAGAAGTAACTAAATCCTAGTAAGTCTTCTTGTTTGCTAACTTTAATCACTTCTACGTGATATACATTTGCACTATCTTGTGATACAAAGAAAGTGGCTATAGGGGCTGATTCTCCTTGTTCTAAGAAACTGGCTGCCCAAACGTACAGCACAGCTGCCAAAACAACTGTAATTGCCACCATTAAAATAACGGCAATAACTGGGGAAACTCCCTCATCGTTTTTTTCTATTCTGTGTTCCATGGTTGCGTCCTCTTTCTGACAGTTTTGAATCACCAGTGATTCTACTGTCGGACATAAACAGGTCACAGACTGTATATAAAGTCTAACTTCAGACTTCTACCGTGAAGACTCAATAGGTTTTAGCTAAGAAAACTCTATTGTGAGTAGGCTTGCCTGAAACTATGCATTTTCTTTCCTTAGCGTATGGAGTTGTAGATTCTCCTAAAAACGAAAATCCTGTTTCCTTTTCTATCATTTCAGCTTCAGCATCATTCCCAGTAAAGGCCATTTCATAGACAAAACCTTCCTCGAGATTTTCATCAAGAGAAAGATGTGAATCAATTATTTCTAAAGATGGCATTTGCTTAATACGATTATCAAAATGATTCTTAGCATTCTGTTTCATGTGAGTATCAACTGATTTCAATTCTTTTCTAACTGAGGTTGTCAATTCATCTAAACTGTAACTAGATTTTTCTCCTGTTCTTCTAGCACACATGAAAGAATTTGATTTTAAATCTCTAGGGCCTACTTCTATTCTAAGAGGAACTCCTTTAATTTCCCAATCATAATATTTCTGTCCTGGCCTGATGTCTCTGTCGTCTAATTTAGTTCTGACTTTTTCTGATTTTAAAGTCTTAACCATTTCATTAGCTACGGCCATTATCTCTTCTGAACCTTCTTTGGATAATATTGGGACAATAACTACTTGAATTGGAGCAATTGAAGGAGGCATAATCAAGCCTTTATCATCTCCGTGAGTAGCCACTGTTGCTCCAAGCAATCTTTCTGACATTCCATACGTTGTTTGGTGAACATATTTTTGCTCTCCAGACTCATCCTCATATTTCACATCAAATGCTTTAGCCCATTGGTCTCTGTAATGATGAACCGAAGCAACCTGTAATGTTCTACCGTCTGGCATTATTACATCAATAGCTATAGTGTACCAAGCTCCGGGGAATGTATCCCAAACTGGTCTTTTAGTTATAAGTACTGGAAAATTTAATTCATTCATTAAATTTTCTACAATCTCTAAATCCTCATTAATTTGCCTTGTAGCGTCATCTTCGTCAATGTGCGCTGTATGTGCCTCAAAGAAATGAATTTCTCTAACTCTAATGAATGATCTAGTTTGCTTAGTTTCATATCTGAAAGTATTTACAATTTGATAAGTTTTTAGAGGT
>PBPR01000041.1 GCA_002724775.1 Methanobacteriota archaeon | reverse complement strand
TTCTCAAATACTTGTAAGAGATGGAGAGGAAGTGGAGGCTGGACAAGCGTTGACTGCAGGCCCTAAGAGCCCCCATGATATTTTAAGAATTCTTGGGCATCAATCATGTCAAAGGTATTTGATTGATGAAGTTCAGGCTGTTTATAGATCTCAAGGTGTGTCTATTCATGATAAGCACATAGAGCTAATTGTTAGACAAATGCTCAGAAAAGTTAAAATTGAAACAACTGGAGATAGCCAATTTCTACCAAACGAACTTGAAGATAAAATTAAATTTGATGAAGTCGTTGAAAACCTTCTTTCTGAAGGAAAAAATCCACCAACTTGTAGCCCTGTATTATTGGGAGTAACAAGGTCTTCTTTAAAAACTGAAAGCTTTCTGGCGGCAGCATCATTCCAGGAAACTGCAAGAGTTTTGACCGAAGCTGCTGTGGGTGGCTCTGTTGATGAATTGCGTGGTTTAAAAGAAAATGTGATTATTGGTAGATTAATTCCTGCAAGGCTTGATAAGTCTGACGAAGGATATGAAAAACTTGGTTTCGGAAAATTAGTCAATTTAGATAACTTTGATGACGAGGGGGGCTCTCAGGCCACTGAAGAAAATGTTGGATCAAATGATGGTCCAACTGCTAATATTGAAGAAAGCGAAAAAAGTGATTCAGAAAATACACCTGAAGACCAAGACTAAATTAGTTATGGGCGATTAGCTCAGTTGGTTAGAGCGCAGCGTTGACATCGCTGAGGTCGTAGGTTCGAATCCTTCATCGCCCACCAAATATGGAAGATTTAGAAAAATTAAGATTTAATATAAGGCACTCTGCTGCACACATCATGGCTGAAGCNGTGATGAATATTTTTCCAGGAACAAAAATTGGAATTGGGCCTCCTACATCTGACGGCTTTTATTATGACTTTGACTGNCCTAAACAACTTTCAAAAGATGACTTTAAAGATATTGAAAGAGAGATGAAAANAATCATCAAGTCAAAAAGNAAATTTACTGGAGAAGNAGTATCAAGNGATGATGCTATAAAAAGATTTTATGGACAAGAATACAAATTAGAAATAATTAANGGTATACCGAAAAATGAAANANTAACTATTTGGAGNCATGAAAGTTGGGAAGATATATGTAAGGGAGGCCATGTTGATAANACTAACNANATAAAGGCATTTAAATTATTAGATGTTGCTGGCGCATATTGGAAAGGNGATGAAAAAAATAAAATGCTTCAAAGAGTNTATGGGACTGCNTGGGAATCAAANGAAGAGCAAAAAAANTANCTAGAAAAATTAGAATTAGCTNCAAAAAGAGATCATAGAAAATTAGGTACGAGTTTAGACCTTTTTTATTTTGATGAATTTTCACCTGCGATGCCCTTTTTTTTACCTAGAGGCACTTTCATAATGAATAAATTAACAAATTACATGAGAGAGAAATATCATGAATATGGATATCAGGAAGTAATTACGCCTCAAATTTTTAGCTCCAAATTATGGGATTTATCTGGGCATTCAAGTCATTTTAAAGATAATATGTTTTTTACTGAAAACGAAGACAATAAAATGGGCATTAAGCCTATGAATTGCCCTTCTCATTATCTCTTATTCAGATCAAGATTACACTCTTACAAAGATTTACCCATAAGATATGCTGATTTTGGAAGACTTCACAGAAATGAAAGGTCTGGAGTTTCTCATGGCTTGACTAGAGTAAAATCTTTTTCTCAAGATGATTCACATATTTTTTGCACCAAAGATCAAATTGAATCTGAGATATTAAGTTTTTTAAATCTACTACAAGAAGTTTATGAAGATTTTGGATTTGAAAAACCCACTTTTTATCTTTCCTTAAGGCCGGAAAATAGAACCGGAAACGATGATATGTGGGATCATTCTGAATCAGTTATGAAAAGCATACTTGAAAAATCCGGCATGGAATTTTCTATTCAAGATGGAGAGGGAGCTTTTTATGGGCCTAAAATAGATATAACTGTACCAGACGCTTTAGAAAGAGAATGGCAATTGGGGACTGTACAACTGGACTTCTTTGCTTCTGATAAATTTGGATTAAATTATATTAATAAAGATGGCGACAAAGAAAATGTAGTACTTATACACAGGGCTATATTTGGATCATTGGAAAGATTTTTTGGAATATTGATTGAACATTTTGGAGGGTCTTTTCCTTTATGGTTATCGCCCGATCAGTTTTCTCTTATTCCTATATCAGAAAATCATTTTGAACATTGTAAAAATATAGAAGAAAAATTAGTTTCTAAAGGGATTAGAGGAAAAGCGGACCTTTCAAATGACAGATTTAACAATAAGATCAGAAAAGCTCAACAAATGAAGATTCCTCTAATGATAATTATTGGCGACAAAGAGGTTGAAAATAATTCATTAACCATTAGACTTAGAAATGGAAAAAATTTGAATGATATTAAAATAGAATCCTTAATAAAATTATTTAAAGAAAATTTAAAAATTATTAATGATGATGGTCTTAAAGCTGTTCTTGAGGAGATGTAAAAAAAATGAGCGATGAAGATATTAAAATACATAGAGGACTTAACAATGTTTATTTTGATAGGACTAAAACAACATATATAAATGGCAAAGAAGGTGTTTTAGAGTACAGGGGCTATAATATTCATGATCTATCTGAAAAATCTTCATTTGAAGAAGTTTCTTACCTTCTGCTATATGGTAAATTGCCAACAAAGAATGAGCTTGATTCATTTAATAAATCTCTAAAAGAGTCCCGAGAAATACCTTCNAAGGTTATNGATATTATCAGGTCAATCAAAGAATCTCATCCNATGGATGTTTTAAGAACNGCTGTTTCCGCNCTTTCAGCTTTTGATGANGAAGCTTCAGATAAAAGTTACGATGCCACAATGAGAAAAGGGATAAGGCTCACATCACAAGTTCCGACTATAGTGATGGCACATAATGCAATTAGGGCCGGCAAGGATCCTGTAGAGCCAAGTAAAGAATTGTCTCATGCTGCAAACTTTATTTATATGCTTGATGGAAAAATTCCTAGTGATAGTACAGCATCATTAATGGATAAAGATTTCATTGTTCATGCTGATCACGGATCAAACGCATCAGCTTTCGCTGCTAGAGTTTGTGCAGGCACACAAGCTGATCTGCATAGCGCAATTACAACCGGAATTTCTGTATTATCAGGACCTTCTCATGGGGGTGCAGCAGAAAATGTAATGAAGATGGTTAAGGAAGTAGGCTCNCCTGAAAATGCCAAAGATTATGTAAAAANTCTTCAAAAATCAGGTGAAAGGGTTATGGGTTTTGGCCATAGAGTATATAAAGCTGAAGACCCTAGAGCATCACAANTGCAAGAAGGGGTTAAGTTTTTAAGCCAAGAAAAAGGAGATCCNAGTTGGTATGAAATNTTGGTGGCAGTAATGGATGCTATGAAGCCATATCAAAGAAGAGGNATTCATGCTAATGTCGATTTCTTTGCAGGAGTCATTTATCATCTTCTAGGNATTCCNACTGATCTNTTTGTTCCTATTTTTGCTGTTGGCAGAATTCCTGGNTGGACTATTCAGGTTNTAGAACAGTATGAAAATAATATTTTGCTCAGACCNCTACTAAGCTACACAGGAGAACATCAACAGGAATACATTCCCATTGAAAACAGAAAATAAAGAATTAATAAATAAAATTTTTTCTGATTCAAAAATTGTAGATTACGCNCATTTTATCAATTNATGTTTATACGATAAACAGTTTGGTTATTANANTAATTCAAGCATTTNAANAGATTTTNTTACTAGNCCTATAACGCATGAGTCTTTCGGTAAAATATTCTGTAAACAACTTCAAGAAGTCTGGGATTATTATCAAAAACCCAGACAGTTCGTTATTGTAGAAGTAGGTGGTAACGAAGGAAAATTAAAAAAGGATATATTAGAATCAGCGTCAAGGAATAAGAAATTTTTTAACTCTATTGTTTATTTAAATATTGATAAAATTTATGAGGACGACTTATTGAATGTTGATTTCAAATCTAATTACGGCTGTATAATTTCGAATGAATTTTTTGACGCCTTGCCATTTAACAGATTTATAAAACTAGAAGGCGAAATTAAAAAATTATTCATAGAACTTAAAGGCGATGAGCTGATAGAAATAAATAAAAAAGTCGAAAACTTTGATTTTTTAAATAAAGAAATAATTTCAAAAATTCCAGATGGNTCCAAAATAGAAATAATAGAAAATATTGATTTAATATGTGCAAAATTATCATCATTTTTTAATAATTGCATTATGATAACAATTGATTATGGCTTTAATNANTGGGACAAATTATTTTTCAAGAATCCAAATGGATTTGTTCGTTGTTATTCTAACCACTCAATGAATAAAAATATATTAGAAAATGTTGGNAATAAAGACATAACTTGTGATGTAAATTTTAATCTTCTAAATAAATATTTGTCTATGAACGGATTNATTGAAATAGGCAACACATCTCAAGAAAAATTTTTAATAAAAAATGGNTTCAAAAAACTTTTTGATGAAGCNCCNAAAAATGAAAAAAGGGNCNTGATTTCTTTAGTTAATCCTGAAGGGTTAGGAGGATTTAATGTTTATTTTCATGAGAAGCCTGATCGAAAATTTCAACCAACGTGTCTTCAAAATTAATAAAATTTTCCGTCAGATTTTAAGTTTGAGGATTTNCTATTTTCTTTTATTTGTTTCATAGAAGANGCAAAAGATGTGCGCATCAATGCTAATTCAGACATTAATGGCATCCATAAATGCCCTTGTTCAATCCGTTCAATNACTTCTTCNGGNGAACCNCAGTGTATGCCTGTTGGAATNTTATGNCTTTTACCAGCCTCAAGAACTTTATTTACAGCANCAACGTGTTTAGGNTGCTGATTGTTCATTCCTAAAGGAACATCTANTGTTGCTGCCAAATCATTTGGNCCAATAAATACAACGTCAACTCCCTCAACTTCCATNATTGAATCAATTTGGTTTACAGCATTTATATCCTCAATCATTATAACCACACATATTTCTTCATTGGCGTGATCCATGTAATCGGGATATATTGCATTAGGTCTTGTTGCACCAATTCCTCTTGTTCCAACAGGAGGNTACCTGCATGCGTCAACTGCTCTCTTAGCTTCTTCAGCATTTTTTACATCTGGCACAACTATNCCNAGTGCNCCAGAGTCTATAACCCTCTTAATTATTAATGGGTCGCTTCCAGCCACTCTTACAAATACCGGAATATCTGAATGCTCTACAGCTCTGAAACAGTGAACTAACTCCCCTAAATCAATTGAGCTATGTTCGCATTCAATATTTATCCAATCTATTCCGCTTGTAGCGAGGGTTTCACAAACTAAAGGATTCCCGCTAGAAACCCATGTACCAATTGAAGGAATTCCGTTTTTTATTTTTTCTTTAGCAATATTTTTTTTCATTTTATTAATTATTTTGTTGAATAGTTGTATTATGTATCAAGTTTATTTAGAAAATATAGATTACTCTAAGAAGTAAGTAAAAGGAAGTTATGCCAAGATTTAACAAGTTACAAACTCTTAATTACATTAGTGAAAACAAAGTGGTTCCTGTCTTCTACAATTCGGACGTGGATACATCTATAAATGTTATGAAGTCACTTCATAAAGGGGGAATTAAAATTCTTGAGTTTACAAATCGTGGAGATTTTGCTCTTGAAGTATTTAATGAGCTAGAAAAATATTGTCAAAAAAATCTTCCTGATATGATTTTAGGAGCAGGGTCAATATCTGACGAAACAATGGCAAACATGTATATCTCATCTGGATCAAATTTTATTGTAGGACCATTGACAAATGAAAACGTTGCTGTTGCTTGCAATAGAAAAAAAATTCCATACATGCCAGGGTGTTTAACACCTTCTGAAATATCTAAAGCTGAGGAACTTGGCTGCGATGTAGTAAAAGTTTTTCCTGCAGATTCAGTAGATGGCGCAAGTTTTATAAAATCAGTTTTAGCTCCAATGCCATGGAGCTGGATAATGCCAACCGGAGGTGTTGATATGGAAGAAGAGGGTCTAAAAAATTGGCTCAGTTCTGGTGTTTTTTCAGTTGGAATGGGGTCAAAGTTATTTACAAATGAAATTATTCAGAACAAGGACTGGGGTCTTTTAGAATCTCAGTGCAAAAAACTTGTTGAAACTATAAATAGAATCAAATAAGGAGAATTAATGAAAAAAGTAGCTACTTTAGGAGAAATATTAATGAGGCTAGCAACGCCTAATAAAGAAAGAATTTTGCAAGCAAAAAACTTTGATGCAGATTACGGCGGAGGTGAATATAATGTGGCTGTTTCTCTTTCTCAATTTGGGGTTCCAACAAAGTTTATAACTGCTCTTCCTGACAACGCAGTTGGTGATGCAGCCTTGTATAGAATTAGGGGGTTTGGAATTGATACTACATCAATATTGAGGCAGGGAGATAGACTGGGTTTATATTTTTTAGAACATGGCGCAGCTATGCGAGCATCTAAAGTAGTTTACGATAGGGCAAAAAGCTCAATAAGTGATATCAAAACTAACACTGTTGATTGGCAAAAAGCATTTAGCGATATTGATTGGTTTCATTTCACAGGTATTACGCCAGCATTATCAAAGTCCGCAGCTGAGGTAACTTTAGAGGCTGCTAAAGCTGCTAAAGAAATGGGCATAACAGTAAGTGCAGACATGAATTACAGAAAAAATTTATGGTCACCTCAAGATGCACAAGCAACCATGAAGCCATTAATGGAATATGTGGATATTGCAATAGGAAATGAAGAAGATGCAGAAAAGTGTTTAGGTGTATCTGCTGAAAATCAAGATGTTACATCCGGCGAACTTAATCCAGATGCATACAGAGATGTGCTAAATAAACTTTCAGATAATTTTGGATTTAAAAAAATTGGAATTACTTTAAGAGAAAGTATTTCTGCAAGTGATAATAATTGGTCTGCAATTTACTCTGATAATGGCAATATATATGTTGGAAATAAATATTCAATTCATATGGTAGATAGAGTTGGTGGAGGTGATGCATTTTCCGCGGGAATAATATATGGAAACCTTATGGGAATGTCATCTGAAGATACGCTTAATTTTGCTGTTGCTTCATCAGCGTTAGCTCACACAATTCATGGTGACTTAAATTTGGTTACTTTGTCAGAAGTAAATTCAATAGTTAAAGGCGACACAAGTGGGAGAGTACAAAGATAAAAATAATTATAAGTTTTTTGGTTTTTTATTAGCTCTTATACTTTTTTTATCAAATATAAATTTTATTTTTGCGGATAAACATTTAACAATAATTAAAAACTTAGAGTCTGAAAATTATTCTGTAAATATATATTTTCCTTCTGACCCTAAGGTTGGGTATCTTGACTTAGAAATTGAATTTAAAGAAGCACCACAAGATATAAAATTACTTTTAATTGCAAATCTCCATGAAGAAAAATTTCAAACATACGCTCTTAGTTCAAATCAAAAACCAAAAATTTATAGATGTGTTTTTGATTTAGAAAAAAGTGGATTGTGGGATTTTGACATGTTTATAACTGATTCAAATGGCAAAGAGGAGTCTATAAACTTTCAAATTAATTTATTAGACAGAAACAGGGAAACAAGCCCCTTTTCAATTTCATTTTATTTATTCAGCATCATTTTTTTAGCGATATTTCTTGGTCCGTTGTATATTTTTAGAAAAAATATATTTAAACAAACCGAGGTTAAAAAATGAAAAAATTAAAAATTGCTTTAGTTGGTGTTGGGCAAAGAGGTCTTCAGCATTTGCAAGCTTTATCAGATTTAAAAGATGAGGAATTAATTTCAATTCAAGCATTAGTTGATCCATTTAAAGAAAATTTAGATAACGAGAAGATTAAATCTTATGTTCCTAATTATGATGAAAAAGGAGTTAAATATTTCAATAAATTTAATGAGATGGTTGACTCTGTTAATGTCGATGCAATTTGGTTTGTAATACCCCCAAACCAGCATAAAAATGAAATAATTTATGCTGCTGAAAAAGGAATAGCAATTTTTGCTGAAAAACCTCAAAGTTTATTTTTAGATGAAGTATTTCCTATGGCAGAAGCAATTGAAAAAAATAATGTTCCTTCTATTTGTGGGTTTCAAATGGAATACGATACATGGTATTCAAAAGTAAGGTCCTATTTATCTGACAAAGAAGTGTCTTCTATTATGATGATCAATTGTGGTGCGGTTGAAACTCATGGAGTAAAGCACACTATTATAAATAAAAATGATGGTCCACAAGATAGAATATGGACAGCTGATAGAAAATGGTCAGGGACATCAATGGTTGAAGCAGGTATTCACCAAACTGATTTAATGAGATATTGGACAAAGGATGAAATTGAGTGGGTATCTGCAAATTATGTTGAGAGGCCTTTGCATTTACAAGAAAAAGAGGGAGATAATCCCATCGCCTATCATGTTTCATATGGTTTAAAAAAGGGCGGAATAGCTAATTTAACCTTAACTAAACCAGCTGGTGTATTTTTTATGGAAAGATACGATTATATCTTAACAACAAAGTCCATGATTAAGTTTGAAAAAGATTTGAAAGTGTACGGATTAGGAAATGATGATTATGACATTAATTTAGGAAGGGAACACTTTAAAAATAATAATATTTATAAAAAAGAAGAAATTGAAAATATTATTGCCAAAGGGCCACATAATGACCCAATGGGCAAGGAAAATACAAAAAAAATATCTGAAAATTTTATTAAGTCAATTGTTGAGGATAAGCCTGAACTAAGAAACAACTCTTTTGAGAGCTCTATAAATTCTTTGTCTGCTGTTTTAGCTGCGAATGTTTCAGCAAGCTTAGGGGGAGAAAAAATAAATATAAAGGAATTTGAAAGATCTACTAAGTATTCTAAATTTAGAAAAAAATGAAATTAAAGTCATTAAATATCTACTCTTTTCCTGTTCGTGCAAAAACTGACTGGTTAATTTTAGAGCTTATATCAACCGAAAATATTAAGGGTTACTCTGAAATAACAATGTCTAATTATGATCAAAGGTCATTATTAATAAAAAATATAAAGATGCTTATTAAAACATTATCTGTAATAGAAATTAAAGATGATAACCAAATAAAAACTATCTTAGAAATTAATAAAAAAGACTCGTTGTCATATAACACTGCTATAAGCGGTTTAAGGAGTGCCTGTTCAGATATTTTTTCAAAAATTAAAAATGTTCCGATGAATGAGTATTTAAGTGATAAGTATAAAATAGATAAACCTCTAAAAGATGTTGAATTATATGCAAATATCAATAGGTCTCTTTTGCCAAATAATGATGGGCCTGTTGATAGGAGCCCGCAATCCTTTTTAAAAATGGCAAAACGAGCAAAAGNCGNAGGCTTTAANAGAATTAAATGTGCNCCNTTTGATGGATTTANTGAANAAGATTACAAAAATAANGAATTTATTTCNAAAGGAATTGATAATGTATCAATAATTTCAAAAAAATTAAGNGGTGAAGTCGAAGCGCTTGTAGATTGNCACTCAAAATTTGATCTCGAANNTTCTTTAAAAGTTGNAAAAAAATTATTTTCTCTAGGTNTTANTTGGTTTGAAGAACCAATGAATCCAATAAAAAATTCAAATGAACTAAAAATTATAAAATCAAANATTGNCGGGAAGCTAGTAGGNGGAGAAGAGTTNTATGGGGTAANAAANTTTTNNGAATTAATNAAGANAAATNTTTTAGATATAGTAATGCCTGATGTTAAATATTGTGGAGGATTAGAAGAAGCAATTAAGATAGGCTTAGANNTANNAAANGTTTCNAAAGAATGTTTTTCAATTCACTGTCCATCTGGACCAATTTCACTTGCAGGAAGTGCTCATGNAACCTCNNCATTATCCTCTAAATTACCACTNGAACATGCTGTTTTTGAATTAGATGATAGAAGTGAATTTGTNCTGCCAAATGAAAAAATATTAAANGGAAAATATATTTTAAATAATAATATTGGCATTGGCGTAGTGCCTAATTTTTCTAAAAAAAATAAAATTTTGCTTCAGGAAAATATTAATTAATATGCATTTAGTAAAAGATAANCCTTTTTGGTTAAGTAGAAATAACTTAATTGATCTATTTTCTGTGAATGAGTTTCAAAAAAAAATATCTAATATCGAAGTAAACAATTCAAATGATTTTCAAAATTTAAAGCCCATTGATTCCTTGATTTTACACAATACTAATCTAATTGTTCTAGAATCATCAGACTATAATATCTATCTATCTTTGCCATTCCCTTTCTCTAAAAATTTTACTCATTTAAATGAAATAATTGATTTCATAAAAAGCGATTTAGAGATAATGCTTTTTTTTATTGAACTTGGATCATGGGTGATAGGAAAAATTAAATATAAGGAGATATTAGCTTCAAAAAGAGGGTCCAGATATGTTAAGGGAAGGCATAAGGCTGGGGGCCAATCACAAAGAAGGTTTGAGAGAAATAGGGAAAAGTGGATTGAAGAACATTACAAAAAATTCATAATCGATATAAATGAATTTTTTGATAAACATGATGTCGATCCACATTGTTACTTAGCTTTTGGAGAAGAAAAAGTGTTAAATGATTTGTTTAAATTTAATTTTTTTAAAAAAGATAAATTTTTAAAAAGGAAATCTAGCCTTAAAAACTATAATTCAAAAACTTTAATAAAAGCATCAACAAATATATGGTCTTCCAGGGTATACATAGATACAAAAAATGCTATAGTAAAAAAATCATGAATATCTCAGAAAGAATAACATACATGAACGGAGAGTTTATTCCTGAAAGTGAAGCAAAAGTTCATTTCAGAGATAGAAGCTTTAAATATGGGGATGGCGTTTTTGATATGACAAGAACCTTTGGCCATAAAATATTCAAAATTGACGAGCATGTGGAAAGGCTTTACAAATCTCTTAACTATCTTGATATTCAAATAAACTTGTCTCAAAAAGAAATGGTTGAAATATCCTTAAGCGTTTTAGAGAAGAATTTGCATTTAATTAAAAGCGACGAAGACTATTGGGTAGGCCAAAGAATTTCAAGAGGAGTTGATAAAGTTGGCGGAGAACAATGGGACCTAGATGGTGGCCCAACAATTATTGTTGAATGTGCTCCACTTCCTCTAAAACCGCGTGCTTCTTTATACGAATCTGGCATAAAGGTTTGGACCCCTTCAACAAGAAGAACTCCTTTTCAAAGCATGAGNCCTCGTGCAAAAACACATAATTATATAAATTTAATTTTAGGNGATAATGAAGTAAAAAGANTTGATAAAGATTCTTGGGCTATTCTTCTTGACCTNGNCGGGAACTTAACAGAAGGNATGGGGAGCAATATATTTACTGTTTCAAATGGAGTTATTTACACTCCTAAGTCTCAACATGTGCTTGGTGGAATAAGCAGAGAAACTGTAATTGATTTAGCAGTAAAGAATGGATTAAAGTTAGTTGAAAAAGACATAGAAGTTTTTGAAGCAATCAATTCTGATGAAATATTTTTAACTTCAACAAGTTTATGCATTTGCCCTGTTACTTATTTTAATGGAAAGAAAATAGGAAAAAATATTTTTGGNCCAATTACCTCTCAANTAATAGACNTATANAAAAAATTTGTATCNTTTGACTTTGTTGATCAATATCTAAAAAACTTAGANTAAATAAGTGCAAAAAGAAAGAAAAAACTTATCTTTCAAGTCTGCTTCTTTAGATTTTCTTTTATCNTTTTTGTGGGGTGGTCACCCAACTGCTCTTAAAGTCGCTCTTCCNTACGCTCCNCCAATCAGGCAAGGCTGGATGCGNTTTGTAGTTAGTGCNATTGTNATTTTTTTNTGGGCNAGNCACAAAAAAATTTCATTAATTCCAACAAAATCAGAACTNAAGCCNTTGTTTCAGCTTGGTGTACTTTTTTCTGTACAATTGCTTTTTTTAAATATAGGAATAAGCAAAACATCAGTTTCATCTAGCGTTATTTTAAATAGTACTTATCCAATATGGGTAATAACGCTCGGCCATTTTTTTATTAGAGGTGATAATTTCACGCTTCTAAAATTTTCAGGGGTTTTGATAGCTTATTTAGGTATTGTAATTACGTATTTTGACTCATTCGGCAACTCAAATTTTATTTTAGGAAACTCATTTTGTTTAGCTTCGGGTTTTCTTTTGGGTGTAAGAACAATTTTTTTAGCCAAAGGAAGCGAGTCTATTAATCCAATGAAACTGTTAATGGCTCAAGCTTTTTTTGGGTCAATAGTATTTATATTTTTAAGCTTAATTTTTGAAAACGATCCTTACTCGTTTTCTATAATTTTACTTTTATCTATTCTTTACCAAGGGGCAGTAGTTGCCGGGTTTAATTTTATAGCAAATATATGGTTACTAAAAAACTATAAACCATCTCAAGTTACCGTAATTCATTTGTCTCAACCAATATTTGGAATAATAATAGGATATGTTGTTTTGGGTGAAAATATTGGCTTACTAGTTTTGTTGGGGGCAGCATTAGTAATTTTAGGTTCAATCCTAGTTAG
The DNA here is from genome assembly GCA_002724775.1 of Methanobacteriota archaeon. GTDB lineage: Archaea > Thermoplasmatota > Poseidoniia > MGIII > CG-Epi1 > CG-Epi1. Next base: position 475 of record PBPR01000041.1, on the reverse strand, counting down.
AAAAAATTCAAATTAAATGCTTCATTTTTAATGCTTCTTTGTGATAGAATTCATATTTGGAAAAATTACCATAATTTTAGGAGGCAATAAATATGGCAATTAAGATAAAGCCACTTGGCGATAGAGTTGTTATAGAACCGTCAGAAGATGATGCGGAAAAAAGTGCTGGTGGTATCTATATACCTGATACCGCAAAAGAAAAGCCACAAAAAGGTAAAGTAGTTGCTGTTGGCCCAGGACGGGTTAATGATGACGGCAAATCTATAGACATGCCAGTAAAAGTTGGCGATACAGTTGTTTATTCAAAATATGCTGGAACTGAATATAGCGAAAATGGTTCAGAATATTTAATAGTAAAAGAGTCAGATATTCTGGCTATAGTTTAATTTAGGAGACGATAAAAAATGGCTAAAGATTTAAGAATTGGATCTGAAGGAAGAGCAAAGCTTAAGGCAGGTATTGATACTCTTGCTAA
>PBPR01000040.1 GCA_002724775.1 Methanobacteriota archaeon | reverse complement strand
TCGCAGTGCATGTAAGTATAATGTAATTGGACGTCATCTGAAGATACGATACGAACTCCGAATGTATTATATCTAAATTGATTGTCATGAAGTTGAACTTCATCTGCTGTAATTAGAACACCAGCATCACCATCACTATCTCCTGAGGAAGAACCACTATATTGAGCTTCAAAAAATTTTAACTGTGACTCTGCTGCTGCCAATTTAAAAACATAATCTCCACCACTNGCATTGACTACAGGTCGAACAAAATCTCCACCCCAGTATATTTTTTCAACATCAGAAGAAGTAATTGCATCATTCCAAAGGCTAACATCGTCTAAAATTCCATCGAACTCACTTCCAGAAATTCCATCAAGATTACCAATAATCAATGGACTACTTGAGGTCCTTATAGTTCCTGAACCTGAACACGTTTTATCTAAATCCCCATTTAGATAGATCTTAATATTTGTACCATCATACGTTGCTATAGCATGGTTCCAAACATCAGGAGAAATGTTAGAATCTGTTGAACATTGAATGTGTGAACTTCCGACTTGAATCCTAATTCTGAGTTTATCATTTGCACCGTTATTTATCAGGTAGAATTTGTAAGACTTATCATTAGAACCTGAATCATACCATTTTGATAAAATCACCTGATCTGAAGTTATTCCATCAGACTTAAACCAAGCTCCAACGGACATGGCTGTGGTAAAGTCCAAAGCGTCGTCATCAGCAATTTCTACATAATCATTTACTCCATCGAAGTTGAGACCATTACCCCAAACTCCTGCTGCAGTACTTGCTCCCTCGACATCTCCGTTAAGTTCATCGCACCAGACACCATCCTCAACTTCAGAAGGATCTTCTTCGTCAAGTGAGTATTTAGCTACTAAATCTCCATTATTACAATCGTACAGATTGCCCATTTCAGAACCGTAATTTCCTCCGATAATTGTTAATTTTTTATCTACTTCAACAGCATCATGATAGGTCCTAGAAGCAACACGGATTATATCTCCAGCACTGGCATTGTCGACTGCTTGTGTAATATTAGTGTAATCTGATCCCCCAAATTTATCAACAGTGTGAGTCGCTGCTTCACTATCATCAGAAACAAAAACAAAGAATAGCATTGCAACTAAGAGAAGTAAACCTGCATTCACAAATCTGTTCTTTGCAATCATTTTTATCCTAATGTACGGCCGCGTGTACACGCGTACCATCGCTATATAAAACACAAGGGCCTTAAAATAAGTTCATTAGACACGTAAACTATTACAAATAGACAGCTCTTTTTGTAAGGCCATGAGTATTACTGATGACACATTCAAAGAACTGATGAAAAGATTTGCCTCAGGAGTTACATTAATTACTTTTGAAAATGATGGAAATTATAGCGGATTAACAGTCTCCAGCTTTTGCTCTTTATCAATGAACCCTCCATTAATTTTAATTTGTATCGATAAAAAAATACCTAGTCATGAATCTCTAAAAAATGGCAGCCATTTTGGTGTAAATATTTGCACTTCTGAACAAGGAAAATTGGCTTGGGATTTTGCAAATTCAAACGTGGACAAAAACGAATTGATATTATCTTTAAATCACAATATTACCGAAAATAAAGTCCCTCTATTGAACGACTGTTTAGCATCAATGGAATGTACAATCAAAGAGACATATGAAGGCGGCGATCATACTATTTTTATTGGCCAAATTGGAGATGGTAATTTTGACGAAGAGTCAGACCCATTAGTCTACTACAAATCCGGATTAGGTGACTTCACACCAAACTAGCTAAATATTCTTCAAAAACTTCTCTAGGCACATTTCCTCTAATAGCAACTTGTGTACGATAAAAAAAAGCTGAGATCCAAAGCTCCTTGATTTCAATTTCACCTTTCTCAAGAACAAGTAACTTTATAGGACGCCACAGGCCCATATCTAGTAAACTAGAGCATTCCTGTACTTTAATTTCTAAATTTTTTTCTAAAAATAAACTCTCAATCTTCAACGCTATTTCTTCACCTTCTAAAGGGACTAATAAAGCATCGTTATTGCGGAAATTAAAGCCCTGAAATGCTAAAAAAAAACCTGATAAACCCAGTAGAAGAAATGAGAAATTGATTGCTGTAGTTAACAATGGGAAAACCTCTGATTGATCAGGCAAGGCATACCATGCAACAATAAAATAGCAGAATAAAGACAGAGCAATTATTAGAGATGATACAACATACCACTCACGGCTTTCTGGTTTATATTCTATTTTTGACATCAAAATAAAGTCTGCTGTTTGGGTGCTCTTTTACCTGATTTTAATGCCTTTTCATCCCAATCAAAAACATCGGTTATCCTAGACAATGATTTAGCAAGTCTATCTGCGTAATAATTGTAATCAGGTTCAGGGCATTCTTCCTCTGGAATATATGGTTCCACGACCATTGGACTTTTACGTGCATCTGTTACCACAAAAGATATTTTCATACCACTTACGAACGGTCTCCCTGTCTCAATATATTTTTTGTAAGCTTGAAGATGTGCTTGATTGTCTTCATTTACATATTTTCTTTTAAGATTTACAGTCTTAGAGATAACCAAGGTGTCTTTTTCCACCTCTCCCTTAGATATCTTTGTAACCCAATCTTTAGATAACTGAAGAGCTCCATCAATTTCACTCTTCATCAGTAATGAAAACACCTCTTCCAAGGCCTCAACCTGGGAGGGAAATGAATCTGTACGTCTTGTTTCATATCCACGAATCAACATGCTTTCCTTGGGCCAGACCTGCTTTCCCACGTATCTTTTCTTAGCNCCATGCGAGAAAAACGGCTGCAATATTTTCTCAAATTCTAGCTGTTTTGCGCCTAAAGAGTACCTTTCAGCTATTTTTTCGCCAAAAGAAATTGTTTCTTCTAAATTAGAATGAGGTGAGCGGAAAAAAACTGAATCAGTATCTCCATAGATTACTTCCAAACCTTCAGATTCTAACTCTTTTAGAATATCCTTAACATATTCTCTAGCATATGCAGTTATTGATGCTCCAATATCTAAATTCGTAAATCTGTAAAAATAAGAGGCAAAGACNCCGTATACAGAATTCATCAATATCTTAATCGCTTCCTGTACACGCTTGTAATATTGTTCTTCAAACTCAGATTTAGCTTCAGCTTGAAGCTTTTTTGCTGAGTCTCTGTCTGCCATCAAATTAGTTAACAATTCAGGAAGAAGGCCATGCTTCTGTTCATGACTTTTAAATTTAACACCAAGAGGTGTTTCAATATCGCCTTCGTCAGATCTAGTCGTGAAACAAAGATTTCGGTCAATAATTATACTTGGATACATTGACTTGAAATCTAAAACGCAAACCCAATCATACAAACCAGGATCTACTGTATGAACATAACCTCCTTCAATATGACCTGTACGTTTCCTTCTGTTTGTACCTGGAACTCCTATCTTCTTTGAATCTGCAAACCTAATCATCAAAGAATCAATCATCATTGATGTTATGCCATTAATCACATCATCAAGTGGTAACTTGGAAACTGTACCAATATGTTGATATTTTTGCAAAACCATAATATGTTCTAAAATTTCCAAAGCTAATTTGGCATCTTCAAGGCAATAGTCCATTACTTTTTCTGGGCGTTCTTTCCACTCCTCATCCATTTTCTTAGGATTAACATCATGTTTTTCTCTTCCCAACAATTCTTTTGCAACTGCATTCAAGGATTCTTGACGAGGACGGATCTCTCTCTTAACATTCCACCAGGCATCTATGACAACCCTTCCTTCCACTCTCCAAAATCTTTGCATCTTCTGCTCAATCTTAGATTTATCTCTGCCAAAATTTAAATCAATTCTATGCACATCTGCTCTCTCTAGTAGAAGTGGTAAATCATATCCATCTATGTTGTAACCTGTAATGATATCTGGATCAAACTTAGAAATTGCTGAAACAAAGTTTTTCAAAATATCAAATTCCTCTCCGTGAAGTGTTTCTTCGTGGATGTAACCACTTGAATCTTTAATGCAATAACTTAAGCAATAGATTGTTCTTTCAAAAATAGAATTTTCTATATCAAAACTTAGTATTTTGAAGTCAGACTCAAAATCTTCACACTCTTTTATCGATGTCGCATCAATCAGCTTACATGTAAATTTGTGATTCTTTACTTCCTCGCCTTCAAAAGATACACAGCCACCAATATTGTTATCGTAAAGATACCTGTAATGAAAAGGAATNTCGGAAGCTAATAATTTTAAGTCATTATTTTTTAGCCATTCTTTAAGTTTGTATAACTTGTCAGGAGATTTAGTGTAAACTCGCGTGCACTTTTTGACATCTCCATCCACCCATAATTNTTCATCTTCAATTGAATCAACACTATCGTCTTTTTTCAATAGTGTTTTTACATNATCATCAGGTTCAACTACTTGAAAATAGGGACGCATAATAGGTGTTCGAACTGCAATTCCCTCTCCATCTTTGGTAGTTCCATACAAGTAAACTACTGCGCGTTCAGTACCATCAACTATCTCTTCATGATAAGCTGAATTAAGCAAGCGTATTGAATATTCCACATCAAGCCATTAAGAGGCTGCTATTATTCTGTTGCTTTAAATTGAAGANAGGGCTTGATCGAAATCGTCCTTCAAATCGTCAAAATCTTCTAAACCAGTTGAAAATCGAACAAATCCTAAATCAATACCTGCTGTGATGCGTGCTTCTTGAGTCCAAGATGCATGTGTAGTTGCATAAGGCATAGAAATTAGTGATTCAACACCACCTAGAGAGATAGCTTGAGACGCTACAGTCATGTTGTTGAGCATTTTACGACCTGCATCGTCACCACCATCTACGACAAAAGAGACCATATTTCCAAAGCCTGACAACATTGACTTGCACAGTTCATGGTCCGCGTGACTCTTTAATCCCGGATAAATTNCCCTCTTAATTTTAGGGTGATTTTCAAGCCATTCTGCTAAACGACCTGCAGTTTCTGTAGATCTTTCATAGCGTATTTGAAGAGTCTTTATTCCTCGCTCAACTAATGAAGCCTGATGAGGATCCATCGAACCTCCAAAATTTCTCAATTTTTCCCAAATCTTATTAATTACATTNGTTTTGCCTGCCACAACTCCGCCTAACAAATCACTGTGACCGTTCAACATTTTAGTTACTGAGTGAATTACTAAATCAAACCCATATTCTATAGGATTACATGAAATTGGCGTGGCAAAGGTACTGTCAACGATTGATATTGCACCATACTTCTTAGCTAATGATGCNANNGCTGGTAAATCTGAAGCTTCCAATAGTGGATTTGTAATAGTTTCACAGTATAGAACCTTAGTTTCTTTTTCCTTCAAAGCATTTTCAACTGCATCTAAATCTTTAACATCT
>PBPR01000039.1 GCA_002724775.1 Methanobacteriota archaeon | reverse complement strand
TTCTAATTTATTCAATAGCTTGTCTGATGTGCCAGGCAATCCTTATGGAGATTATCCTTACTACATGTACATTACTCCAGCTATAATCATTCTGACTGCAATATTTGGAAGTGTAAATTCATCAGCAGCTCTCTTAGTAGATTTAAACACAGGTTATTTCGATAAACTGAGAGCTACACCAGCAAGTTTAGCGCCCCAGATTATTGCGCGTTTTATGTCAGAATTCACCAGACTATCTTTGCAATTATTTCTAATAATTACAGTATCTATACTGTATCACAAAAGAGTTAGCGGTGTTTTTGAATTGCCGGAAGCAGGTATATTGGGCTTAATTACTATCGTAATTCTCGCAGCTTCTTTTGGAATTGGAGTAGTTGGTAATTTAGTAGTTGCCTTAGCATTTAAGACAAAAAGTGAACAAGCTGTTCAAGCAGTATTTCCGCTTTTCTTTGTAGCAGTCTTTATGAGCACTGCATATGTTCCCAAAGTATTACTTCCAGACTGGTTGCAGTCTGCAGTTGATTATAATCCTAGTGAATATTTGATAAGGGCTGTAAGAGGTATTTTTTTGGAAGGTTTTACAGATTCAACGCTTGATTCGATTTCAATCGCAGTTTTTTGTATTATAGTTCTTACTGCCATAACAAGCACCATTAATTACAGAACAATTACGAAATCGATAGATTAATGGTCCGTCCTCCCGGATTTGAACCGGGGACCTGCCGGTAACTGCGGCCTCCCGTACTCACGGGTAAAAGGGATAGACCCCTACAGCCGGCCGCTCTGGCCAGTCTGAGCTAAGGACGGTATTACGCTGATTAGTGGCCACTATTTGTTTCTTCTTCTAAATCATCAAAGTTTGCAGCAGCTAATTCAAGTCTAGAATAATATTTGCCNTATTCTAATGATTTGACTATAAACGCGAGGCACAAAATTATCATTATTGCAATTAATAANTATGAAAAATATTCCCAATTTTGGCCAGATTTTAGNAGAGGTAANGTGGCAAANNCNTTCCANGCAGCATGCATNACAAATCCAAANATATAAGCATAAATCAAATAGCTNTTCATNGATACCTCCATNTGCCTGGAGTAAGCTACNGCAAATCCAATNGCAGCAGGACCTACTGCATGTAATACGGTTGAGCCTATTCCTCTAACAAATGCGTTCANGGTCCATGCATCAGATCCGTACCATAATAGAATAAATAATTCATACAACATATTTTCAATTATCGCAAATCCCATTCCACATGCAACACCATACAATACGCCCTCATATGGAGTTTTTAATCGCTTCAAGATAAAAATTAGTCCAACAGGTTTCAAAAGTTCCTCTACAAACGGGGCAATTACAGANACTAAAATTAGTTCAGGCATCCCGAAGTCACCTTTTCCAAGNAAGGCATTTTGATTNACATCGACTATTCTAGATCCCAAATCATTCAGNAAACTGGAGGGNAGTGTAGAAAACATACCCCATGCGAGAGCTATCAAAACTAGTCTTTGAGGTTCAGGAGAAGTAACAGTTCTTGAATAAATATAGCTGACCCATATNAAACCAGGAAATGCAAATGCTATTACAAATGCAATTGGGAAGAGAAATATGAAAGGTCCTCTTTCGGTTAGAGCTACTAATCCTAGAGCAAGAGACATCAGAAATAAAAAGAAAAGTACGCCCGATTTTGGCAGTTGTAAGACCTGTCTTTGAATAGAACCTAATTTGAAGCTCGCCTGCTCAGATACNGGCTTTAATCCACCCCAATTTAAATCATCAGNATNTTCTCCTTTACTGTAGAACATTTTACCAGATTTTGAACTAAACTGACCTGGGTATTCAGATCTGTAGCTTTTCCCTGACGTGTCATCTATGTTCTTTTCAATTTTCTTTGTGTAAGGTTTAAGATTACTTGTAACGTATCTGACGGGAGCAGGCATTTTTTGTAAAATTGCAACGATAATCATTGACCCNGCAGCCATTAGAATCATTATCAAAAATCCAATGAATGGGATTTCAGGTAAAGACATAGTATTTCCTTCCTCCATTGAGATTGGCCCTACAATGTACAGGTATCCTAATTGGCCACCCATAATTAGCAGCAAATTTGCCATAATTAGACCATAAACTTGGAAAATTGCGCTATACTTCACAGAAAGCTATAGGGAAGCTANGGTTAAGATAGTTCCCTTATTTTTTCAATAGTTTCTTGTTTTGCTATTTCGATTATTGCTTCTGTATCTCCNGCTCCATTGTAACCTGCAGCACCNGGATGCCCACCGGAAGATCCTTGATTTATTTCACATATTTTTTCTAAAATTTGAGTTAAATTGAAACCTTTTGAAACTATTTGGTTTGAAGCTCGAGTAGATAGCCTCATTTCACCATTTTTTTGACTTGACCCTACAATTGCTACATCTGCACCTAATACGATCATATGTCTTGCACTTCCAGATTCAAATGACCCTACTATACTAGTGGCAATAATCCACTTACCATGTTGAATCCATTTCATATTTTGAGCAGCTTTCAGAAAAGCTACTTTCTGAATGATTGGTCTTTCACTATCCAAAAGTGTAATTACTTCTTGTGGTTCGGCTCCATTCTCACACAGGATACTTGCAGAACTAAAGGTTTCATTGTTCGCATGTCTAAATTGTCCCGTATCAGTGTAAATCGCAGCAAGTAATACATTTGCACATTTCTTATTAATTTTTAAGCCTAATTCATTAATTATTTGTATTATTATTTCTGCTGTGCTAGTCTTATTTGGTTGGTGAATAATCTCAGTTCCTTCATCCCACCCTCCAATTTTGGTGTGATGATCGATAACAATCATGTGTTTAGTTTTAGGTACTGGGCTACAGTGTTCTGGGTTCGGACTGTCTAAAACAACCACGGTCCCTCCCCATTCCTCCGGAGAATTCATTAAAATCTCAGCTTCGTTAAATTCCGCTATTTTCTGTCCATGTGAACTAACTCTATCAGGGGCACATATTACGGCATCTTTGAATACAGTCTGCAAAGCTATTGCTGAAGCTACAGCGTCAACATCAGCATGGTGGTGAATTAAAAGTAATAATTTTTTTTCAAATAAATTTCTAGAATTATCATTGAGGAGCATTTTGATCTTTGTTTTCCTGTAAACTTTGAACTACTGGAGTCAACTTATTTTGCATCTCTGAAATTTGATTGTTTAAATTATCTATTTGACCTTTAAGGCTTTTATTTCTAATCTCTAAGGTTTCTTTTTCTTCATTTAGTTCCTTTTTAAGATCTTCAATATTTTCTACTTTTTGCATAATTGAGCCTATAGCTCTATACATAGTACTTTTTTCGTCTGCATTACCTATTTCGGAAAGTGTTCTTTCTATTTCATTTACAGACATCTCTATCTGGGAAGTTTGCTGAGTTAACGCTTGAGCCTGTTGCTGCATTTGCTGGAAAAGGTTGATCTTCTCCTGAATATTTCCTTCATTTATTTCATCCATTATCTAGAACTCCATCAGCACAATAAGCCCATCCTAAAAAGGAATTTAGTGCAGCCCTTAAGCTTGTAAAATCTTCGGCTTCAATTTCTATTTTAACTTTTTCTCCAGCAGGAATCACTTCAACTTCTACTTTTGGTAAACCATCTTTTGCTTCGTCCATCAAAGCTCTAGCTATATGTTTGGAATTAGCTCCCATTTTCAAGCTAACTTGGGCTTTCATTAATCAGAAACAACAGTCTTTTTGGTAGATGGCCTTATCTTGTAAAATATTTTCTCACCGCATACTCGGCAAGTAAGACCCAGAACCTCTAAGTCCATGTCTAACCTAGTGCCACAAGAAGCACATTTGTAATTTACCATTTAGTCCTCCTTAGTTGGATAATAGGCACCGCTAGCGAACTGATAGCCGCAACTATTACACTTGTAAATTCCAGTTGATATTCTTTTTACATTAGTCTTAGAACAAGAGGGACATTCGTACTTTTGCTTCTGCTTTTTCTCAACAGCACCCAAGCGTCTTCTAACAGAAACACCATACCTTGGTCCAAATCTGCCAGTACTTCCTACCTTCTTTGTACCTTGACTCATCTTATATCCCTTTCAGAGCCTCACGTAAAACATTATCGCTCTCTCTTGCAGTTTTAACNGCTTCTCTAACTTCAGCATCTGTAAATGCTCCGTTCATACCTTTTTGAGCAGCACGTAGATTTCCATTTTCATCATGTGCTACAGTTAGTCTTGCACTCATCACAGCTTCTTCATCAGAAGTAGGATCTAAAATTACAGTATCACCTAGCTTTCCAAAAGTACATGATATTGGCCAGCATGTTACTGGTAAATCAACATCTTCATCAGCAACACCGTGCTGAACGTTTGGAATNTTNGCATTTNATAATGCAGCAGCTGCAGCTAATGTACAACAGTCNAACAAGTTTCCGNCNTTATCNAAAATNTGNAAATCNATGTAAACCATCCAAACACGTTCCCCNTGNTCAATACATAGAGCNTCGAAATCAATCATACGAGATTCACGNATTCCTCTGTCTACAACTCTAGCCAATTCAATAGAAGCTTCACGTGGTGGACCTGGGTCAAACGATTGGTCAGCCAAAGGTGCTAATTCTGTAGATGTAGTCATAGTTCCACTAGCTGGTGAATCTCCATATGGAGTTCCGATTAGTAATTTTATTCCACACAATACCTTAGTTTTACCAAGATGAACCATAGCTGATCCTTCAGCAGTGTTAATCATCCCAGTTTCGATTTTAACGTCTCTAAATTCGGTAATATTTCTTCCGTCAGCTCTTTTACCTTCAGCAGCCAACGATTCCATGTGACCTTTCATCAAATTTGAAACACTATCACTACTCATTTTTTACCTCCATAACTTTTGTCTAGAGCATCCCTCATAATTTTGTACAAATCCATACATCCACTAGTTGCTAAATCCATTGCCTCTTCGAACTGATCTGGCGTCAAGTGTCCATCTAACTGAAGCAATACTACTTCACCAGTGCTTGGAATTATTGCTAAAGGCAAGTCAGCTTGCCCNTAATTATCTTCTTCTTTATTCAAATCAAGCACAACAACGTCATTAACTTTTCCAGATGCACANGCAGGNATCATGTCTCTCATAGGAATTCCAGCATCAGCTAAAGCAACAGATGCAGCAGTCATGGCAGCACATCTTGTTCCAGCATGTGCCTCTACTACTTGCATATCTACACGGATGGATGCCTTAGGGAATTCCTCAACCATCACTACTTTCTCGAAAGCTTGTGAGACAATGTAGGAAATTTCAGTTGATCTTCTGTCAATTCCAGGCCTTTTTCTGTCATTCACACTGAAAGGTGCCATGGTNTATCTTGCCTGNACAATTGCCCTNTCAGCTTTCTGNTTGTGTCTAGGGTGACATTCCATAGGTCCAAAGACTCCGGCNTAAATTTTGTTATTACCCCATTCAAGATAACAAGAGCCATCTGCGTTATCTAGAACGCCTGCAGTAATTTTTACTTCCCTTAATTCATTAGGTTTTCTTCCGTCTAAACGGATTCCATCTTTAATCAATTCCATATCTGTTTGGCCAGCCATTTTATTTCTCCAATAATTTTTCTATTTTTTTAGTTAAACCTTCTGAAGAAGCTTCTCTGTTTATAGTCTCAATAGCTTTTTGAGCTCTAGAGATGTCTTCTCCTTTCCCATCAATCCAAATAAATCCATTTTGACCTATTTGAATACGAGTATTTGTTTTCTCACGAATTGCAGTAATCATAGATCCCTGTTTTCCGATTACNCTTGGCACTGCAGTAGGTTCTACTTGAACTACAGTTCCAGAGTACAATTTTCTACAATCGTCCTTTTTCAGTGTGATTTGATGTGAACCTGCAGCATCAACCATAAACACTTCAGCCCATACAGCATCACCTATTGCTAGGAATCTTGCAGTGTCTCCAAAGGGAACTTTCCATCCAGATTCACTGTGGTGCAGTGTCGAATTAAATGCTGAACCTATGTTCATCCTCCAGACAGAGGGTCCAGTTTCAGCACATACAGCTACAATTTTATCACCTACTTTTGGGTTGTATCTACCTTTAATTGCGTTGACATTTACGTATCCACTTCTATCATTTGAGTAACCAACAACTGATGAATAAACCCGTCCATCTTTTCTAAATATTCCTTTACCAGGTTTACTTTTTGTATCCAGCAAATCACCTGGGAGTACGAAACCTTTAGAGTTNTCACTATTTTTATTATTTTTTGATTCTTCGCTCATATGAATCATCCNTTATTTTTTCAATTATAACATTCCATTCCAAACTTGGCCCTATATGAAGATTTGTTTTAAATGATTTTTAATTCAGCAGAGCCTTTTGTGACAGCTCCGAGTAAATTCTCAAGCTCGTTATATGACGCTGCTGACATCTTAACAATACCTATCCAACTTCCATCGCTTTGGTATTCTTCATTTTCAATAGTTCCAAGTCCTGAAATTTGTCCGTAGCATTTCCCAACATGTATTGCAGGAATCTTTACAGCTGCTTTGACTTTTTCAAATGAAATAGGAATGAGAGGCCTTATTTTTCTTACGATATCTTCAACTTGTTTTTCAACACTTCTTATGGGGTCGAAATTATATTTTGCTTCAACTATAGCATTTTCAATTCTTTGTGGAGGATGTGCTCCGCCGGTTTGAGGGTTCATCGCGTTAGCAACAATGTGTGACAATATTTGTTTTCTTTTATTGTCAATCATTTCTTTTTTTTGTTCAGAGGTTAACTGAATAGTACCNTCGGTTAAAATTTTTTTATATATNTCTATTAAATCAGACGAACCAAAAAATTCATCTAAAATATTTTCAGGAGATCTTTCTCCCTTNGCACTATCNGCCCATATTCCATCNACNGCTATGCTATCTTCCCAGTCAATNTCNNNGCCNTCTTTGTAAGACTGAGCTTCGNTTGGGTCAATTAGTATTTCAAAACGATGCCCGCCAGATTCAAGTCTGGCAATTACAGCATCTTCAAGAGATACCATTACTTAATTTTTTTAATTTCTCCACTAACTACTTCAGGGTCTAAAGTTCCGAATTCTTTTTCGGTGCTAATTACAGCAATTTCTATAACTTCAGCCTTTAGATTATTTTCATTGGCTGCAGCAAGTGCTTTCAATCCTAGATTAATGGCTTGCTTTTCAGTCATATTTTCTTTATAGTCTTTTTCAAAAACTTCCATGACTTCATTTCTACCTGCACCAATTCCTCCAGCTTTGTAAGCCATCATTGCTCCGGAGGGATCAGTTTCGTAAAGGTGAGGTCCAGATGCATCAATTCCTGCAATTAACATCGCAGTTCCAAATGGCCTTACACCTCCATATTGAGTATAGCTTTGTTTAAAGTCACACAATTTTTTTACTAAAGATGCTACAGCAAGTTCTTCATCGTAGTTGAACGAGTTTACTTGACATTCAACTCGAGCCTTATCAACTAATGCTCTTGCATCAGCAACTAAGCCAGAAGTAGCACAACCTACGTGCCCATCNATTTTGAATATTTTTTCAATACTGTCTGCTTCTATTAATTTAGAGCTTAATCTTTTGTCTACTATTAATACAACACCGTTTTTGAATTTAACACCAACGGTGGTGGTCCCTCTCTTTACTGCTTCCCTTGCGTATTCAACTTGAAATAATCTCCCATCNGGAGAAAATACAGTTATTGCGCGGTCATATGCCATGTGTCCTGCTTGCATAAAAATACCTACATGCCACCGTTTCACGCTCTAATAAAGAGTATCGGTAGGTGGCTTAATTATTAAATGAGCAGTATTTACCGTACTGTGCGCAAAATATGGCTTATAGCTGCGATGATGCTAATTCCGGGTTGTTTAGATAGCACTCCAGAGTCACTAGATGGTGTTGATATTTCGATCCTTGCCGAATCATTCGTTGAGGGTGATTCAATTCATTTCATGGCCTCAGGTAACAATCCTAAGGGCGCTAAATTTTTATGGGATTTTGGAGACAGTACAGGAAGTTCAGGTAAAAGTGTAAAGCATACTTACATGGAGGAAGGTACTTACACAGTTACTCTGACAGTAGTTGACGAAAGTAGTAGGATTGGAGTTGCGAAAAAAGAGGTAGACATACTTTACAGAAATCAGGCCCCAGTTGCCAGCTTAGAAGCAACATATGGTGGTATAGGTCAGCAGGTTAAAGTAAACAGTATAGCTTTTTTTGATGGCGGAGCTTCGAGTGATCCTGATGGAGATGTGTTAGAGTTTGAATGGGATTTCGGAGACGGTGCAAAATCTACTCTTTTACGACCAAATCATGAATACACAAGTACAGGCAACTATACAGTTACACTGACAGTTACAGATCCTAGCAATGAATCAAGTACTGCAGAAACCTGGGTTCTTGTTAATATCAGAACATACAATGTAGAATTCGTTCAGAATGAAATTACAATACCAGCATTTGCAGGCTACACTGCAGAAGGTGCAACTACAACACAAAATCACAATTATCCTTATAATTTAACTTCCGTTACTTACGATTTAGAGTGGGAAGAAGATGAAGAGTTAGATTCTCCAGATAATCCAGTAGTAGGTACTTTATTTCCTGATGATTTTTCTTTAGGAGTTTCGACTAATTATGTTTTTAATTTATCAGACAACGGAACTTCAGGCAATCTGGAGATTGAATTTGACGTATTATCTTCTATACCTGATAATTTGATACTGTCATTAGGTTCAGAAGCTGAAGTGAGACAATATTTGTTCCAAAATGGTTATACTAGTGCAAAAGGGCAAGGTACTTGGATTACTTCTATAACGTGCAACGATGCTCCATCTATAGTTCCTGAATTATTCAATGAAGTCGATCAAGGAAATGATTGGATTCTCTATGTAAGTTACACTTTTTATGAATCAATTATTACAGAAGTTTAGTTTATTCTTCAATTCCTATCTGAGAGGCTAAAAAGGCTAAAGTTTTGTCTACACTTGTGTATTCACTACCACCTTTTTCTTTTGCTATTTTAAGAGGCTCGTAAGCGCTTGCCACAGCACCTTCCACATCATCAGGGTTCCCTTTCAAAGAAAGATGGTAATTACAAACAGCTAAGTTATGCCAAGCCCTTGGTTCATCTGGATCTATCTCAGTTGCTTTTCTAAAATGTTCTGCAGCCCTCTCTAAACGCTTTTCCGACCATGCTGCATTGCCTAGTCTCAAGTAATTTTTAACATCACCCTTTAGAACTTTAGCTGCGAATTCTCTATATTCACCACCTCTGTCAATATTTTCAGTGCTGTCCTGATACGAAGGCCTGTTACTTTGATACGTACTGGCATAGTTGTTCGAGTAATCCTTTGTCTCGGAGGATGTTTCACTCACGCTATAATCGTCCCTTTCTAGAATTTCAGTAGTGTCTGGACTTGGCTCATCAAACATTCCAAATCCAAACATTGGTTCGTAATCATCACTATCTTCCGATACCGTGTCTTCATTTTCTACAGAAGGCACGGAATTATTTACAACAGAATTTTCAGTAGTTGTGTAATTTCCATCATCACTGTCAAAACCAAAGATTTTATTTCCTGCACCTGCATAAACAAGGTCCGTTGATAAAGAAGTGCAAACACATGTTATTTCGCCATCAACGTCATATATTTTTTTTAATTCTCCTTTGTCATTCAATCTGTAAATTTTATGATCATGGGAACCAGCTAATACGCCTCCGTCTTCTAGAGGTTTTACAGAACGTACGTATCCATCAGTTTTGTAATTCCAAACTTCATTACCTTGTAGATCTAGAGCATATACTACGCAATCCCATCCTCCTATTATTATCAAATTATTGTCTTTTTCAATGTCTACATCCCACAAGGCATCGCTTCTCTGTTTTTTCCACGATAAATTACCTTCAGAATCTAGGCAGTATAAAAATTCGTCAGCGCACGCAACTACATTTGCTCCATTTCTTGAAACGCCAACGCCTACCATTGCTCTACTAGTGTCGTGTTCCCACAACTTTGAACCATTTTCTGTAAACATGGCTACAGAATCTCCGGTACCTATCACAATCACTTGCCCGTTAGGGTCAACTGAAAGAGACCATATCGCTTTTCCAACATTAACTTCCCACTCAACGTTACCGAGAGAATTAAACATTCTTAGTTTGCAATCTTTACCGCCGCAAACAACTCTATTTCCATCTTTCATTATGGCGATCCCGTATGTGCCTTCTCCAATATTTTTTTCCCAAATATTTTGCCCTTCGTTATCTACCAGGTGAATATTTCCACTATTATTTCCAAACGCAATTTTATTCCCATCTTCAGACGAGGATATGCACTTAATGGTGTCCGAAGTGTTTACTTGAAATTTAGAATTGTTCGCCATTAACGTTTATTATCATTCGGCCTCATATTTATCTCTTTTTACACCCATACTCCAACAAATAAATTTATATAAAGAGCGATTGTAGTACAATACCTGAACTTAATGCCTGTAAATGGAATTTACGGGTTTTTAATTTCACGCAATTGGTGTACAAATGATAAATAATCGTGTTGCATTTATGTCCGCAATGGCCCTTGCTGTATTGTCTCTTTTTCTAGTAGGCGGTTCTGAAGCAAGTTTGAACTCAGGAGATTACGAACCTTCAGATTCAACAAGGCTAGATCCCTCAGCAGGTATTTCGTTTAGCGTAGTTCTTAATGCGAATGGAGATAATGACGAAGGCATTACTTCTATTGTAGCAATTTTCGGAGATCCTGATGGTAGTTGGGAGTCCGAAGTCGATTTAGTGTGTGATGAAGATGTTTCTATTTGCGATGGTACAGGGGATGATCTCGACGGCACTTGGAAAACTCCAGATACTCTAACTGCAGGAGATACAGTTTCAGCACCGGGTGATGAAGTAATTTTTTATAATTTCAAAGCTACAATGGATAGTGGAAATGTATACGAATGGAGGCCATTAACTGTTACTACTGACCCTGCTATTACAGTTAACACATTGCCAGTATTGAGTGATGATGCATCNGTCTCTGGCGACGACATGCCTTACTCAACAAGGACAGTAACAATAACTTACACAGATGCAGACGGTCATGCAGGTGTATTATCTGCAGAAGTTTGTGAGGACAGCGATCCAACTAGCTGTGAAACTCCGTTTCCTTTGTCAAAGCAATCAGGTGACGAAGAAACAGGTGCAGTTTACTCAGCAGATTTCCAAACTGCATTTGGTGGAGCTCTTACGATAACGGTAAGTGGAACTGACGGATTTGATTCAGCTGAAGATGATAGGACAGCCTCTTTTTCAGTAGATAAGGATAAGCCTTGGTTAGTTAGCGACTCAGTAAGTCCATTGACCGCAGGTGAAGGAGACGATATTACTTTTGACGTTGTTTACTGTGTATTTGAAGCCCAAACAGGCACATCAGTATCAGTTGACGTCGGCGGTGTTTCACATGATTTGAGTGAGAATGGTGATTCAGATGATGGAGTATGTGTGAATGGTGTCGGAAAGAACTACACAGTTTCTACAACTGTAGCCTGGAATGCAGATGCTCAAGCAGTTCAATTTTCTGCAAGCAATGATGCAGATACAGGAGAAAATCTTGATTCCTCCTCTGTTACAATNAACGATCTTCCAGTAATTTCAGATGGTTCTGCAANAAAGGTAAACTCAAATTTCATTATTAATGCTACAGTAGACGATTTAAACTTAGATGATGGAGATTCAATATCTGTTTTAGCAGTAATAGAATTTGGCTCAACAGTTGCCATGAGCTTAGATGAAAACTCTAACTACACAATAACTATTGCAGAGTCATCANTAATTAATGAGAGAGGGGGATTGAGATCTATCACTTTTGTTACAGCCGATTCATATGGAGAAATAGTTTCAGGAGATTTTGGTACTACGATTGAAGTTAACAAAACAAGTTCATTCACTCTAGCAACAACTTCAAACATGAATTTAGCTCCAGGTCAAAATAGTATAACATTTACCATAGACAATAACGGTAATTTCGAAGATACGTTTACAGTTACTGCATCAAGTTTGAATGGATGGTTTGTTACATGTCCAGCAGTTACAGTTGCATATGATTCTTCATCGGATTGTGACATCACGGTCGATGTGCCGCATGTNGCNGCAGGAATTCAAGACTCATGGACTGTAAGNGCAGTTGCCAGTAATGATGCATCTGTTACTAACGAAGAAACAGGAACAGTNACAGTTGACACNGTNACAGGNCACACNCTAACAGGNGACACAGACTTATCTGGAAACCCNGGCGATACAGTAACATATCACTTTACAATTCTAAACACAGGNAATGCNCAAGAGAAAATGGACTACACTGTCTCTTCAAGTTGGGCAGTTAGTACACCAGGTGGTAGCACAACATTAGGCATGGGTGCCTCTGATACTATATCAGTGACACAGACAATCCCAGCAAATGCAGCTGCAGGAGCATCAGCATCAGTGACTTTCAATGTAGTTAACGGAGATGGTTCCTCAGCAGCAGTCACAACTACTGCAAATCAGGAATACGGAGTTACAGTTTCAGTTGGAACTTTAACTGGGCTAAAACCTGGCGAATCAGGTGACTTGTCGTTCACAGTTACAAACACAGGAAATGGACTGGACACTTTTACAATTGGGCACAGCGGAGTTTGGGCTTCAGCTAAATCAGATAATTCAGTTACCTTAGCATCAGGATCTAGNGCNACAGTGACAGTTACAGTTGATATTCCTTCAAACTCAGCCAGTTCAGAGTCATCTGCAATTACACTGTCTGCGTCTAGCGTAGCTTCATCTTCTGAATCATACAATGTAGTAGTGGCTTCAGGAACAAGAAGCTTGACAATTACAGGAGATAATAGTTACACTTTCAATGAAGGGACAGTTGGTACTGGAACTGCTACAATTCAGAACACTGGAGTTTCTTCCACATTTATTGTAACATCTATGACAGATTCAGTGAGCTTCGCAACTTCAGAGTTCACTATTGCAGCAGGAGCTTCACAGGAAATTTCTTTCAGTATTATGTCCTCAGCTAATGGAAATCAAGAATTTACTATATCTGACAATGTTGATTTTAGTTCAGCTACGCACACTTTTTCACTAACAGCCAGAATATTTAATACAGATATGAGTTCATGGGGACTTGCAGAATGTAATAATTCTGGAGCTACTTGTACCTACGATACAGACTCTTGGGATGGTTCAGCATATTCCAAAGCAGGAACATGGACNACNAGTTTAGAATTNGTAGATTCTAACGGTCNAANNGGAACTCATACNTTTGANACNACTATTGCAAATAGTAANCCAACNGTTGCNGNACCATCATTAGATAATCCNGTACANGGAACTGAACAATTNTTTTCATTTGCAATTCCTNNAGATGCAGATGGAACAGTAACTCACTTNNTAATTGATTTCGGAGATGGTGAATCTCAAACATTCCAAGCTTCCGACTTTGTTGGAGAGACAGTTACAGCAACTCANACATATTCGAAATCAGGTAATTTCGATGTTGTAGCTACAGCTTATGACAATTCAGGAGGCAGTACTTCACAAACAGTGGCAGTCTCCGTTAGCGACGAAATGGTAACATTAGAAGGAAGTTCTTATACTTACAATCTAGTTGCATTAATTGGATTCTTCTTGATAGGTGCAATCCTATCAGGTACAGCATTCAAATTGCAACAAGGTGAAATAGCAGGTGACGAAGAAATGAACGAAAGAGACCGACAAAGACTAGAGAGTGTAGAGCGCCGCATGGAAAGTTTATCAGAGCGTGAAGAACTTATGGAAGTCTCCGCTTATGATGCATCCCGCGCAGCGACAAAGTTGGAAGAGCATATTGCTGCTTTCAATAGCATACTGGTAAAAGCCCAGGAGATAGCTGCAGAAGATAAGCTCAAAGAGCTTGAAGCTGCCGAGAAGG
This sequence comes from Methanobacteriota archaeon, assembly GCA_002724775.1. Taxonomy (GTDB): domain Archaea; phylum Thermoplasmatota; class Poseidoniia; order MGIII; family CG-Epi1; genus CG-Epi1. Next base: position 3,859 of record PBPR01000039.1, on the reverse strand, counting down.
CTCGCCAGAAAGAAGAAGAGGAAATGCAACTTGATCTTGAAGATCCAGACATAGAAATGGTTGCTGAAAGATTCCATGAATCCTTAGCAAGATTAGTTGCAGCTCGTGATGACTTATCAAAAATTGAAAAGCATCTGGCACGTATTCTAAAAATGGAACGTGATGAGCAACTCGAAAAGTTAACAGAGATGACCGAATCCTATGAATCAACTAAACGTAAGATTGATGCTCTGGAATCATCCAAACAAGCTAGAGATGAGGCTGCAGTTGAAAATAATATCATGAATATGCTAAGCGCAGCTGCATCCGGCGGCTCAATGGCTGATGCAGATTTTGGAGACTTCGGAGATTTAGGTGGGGACGATGAATATGAAGTTGAAATTTACGAAGACGAAGACGGTTCATTCTATTACATTGATCCAGACACAGGTGAAGAAGTTCCCTGTGACGAAGACGGTAATGCCTTATAGGCAAGATTTCTGAAAATTAATTAGATTCAGTTGTCTTTCACCATTGACTGGTGGTGGCCTATTCAGGATGAAATCAACTTTCAGTTTGGTTTTGTAAAATCCAGAGAGAATGTTTCGTCACGCCTAATCTCAAGACTTTACAAGCCTGAAGGTAATTTATCCAAGTTATTATTAAATCAAGAAGTAACAATTGTCGGTGCAGGGATTGAAGACGATGAAGAAATTCCCTCGGGAGTTTTAATTGCAGCGGATGGTGCAGTTTCAGCTTGCCTTGAAAGACAACAGATTCCAGATATAATAGTTACAGACTTAGATGGCAATTTATTGGATATTGTATCTGCAAATGAGTCAGGTTCTAACATAGTGTTACATGGACATGGTGATAATTTGTCTAAACTTTTTGAATTTTCTACTAAAATTAACGTAATCAGTTTAACAACAACTTATCCCTCAGATATGAGCAATTGTTGGGGTGGTTTTACAGATGGAGATAGGGCACTTATGATGTCTCTTAGCCTGGGTGCTTCATCAGTTAATCTGGTAGGGTTTAATTTCAGCAAGGTAGGTAAATACACTGGAAATTATAGTCCTAAAAAGCTTCAAAAATTAGATTGGGCACGTCGAATAGTTGAGAAATGCCAAGAGCAAACAGGCAAAGTCAAAATTTATTAGTCTCCAATAAGCCTAATGAATGCATCCTCTAAGTTATTAACACCAGTACTAGCTTGAATCTCAGGTATAGTCCCAACAGCTAGAAGCTGTCCCTTATCTATTATAGCGACTTTAGTACACAAATTTTCAGCCATTTCAATGATATGTGTTGACAATAGAACAGTTCTTCCATTAGCTGCAAGATTTTTTATCCAATCTTTGAGTAATTTTGTGTATCTTGGATCCAATCCGCTTGCCGGTTCATCCAGTAATACCATTTCAGGGTCATGAATTAGCGTCATAGCTATAGCTATTTTTTGTCTCATACCTTTAGAATAAGTTCCAACCTCGTGGTATATTTGTTCCCCTAATCCCAATGTTTTGGCATAGTATGTAACACGCTGCTTTATCATATCGCTAGATAACTTTCGCAATTTACCTATTAGTTCGAGACATTCTGCTCCAGTTAGCTTATCATACAGCAGTGGATTTTCTGGAAGATAACCCATTATAGATTTAGCCTTCAATGGCGTTCGCTGTAAATCAATGCCTCCTATTGTCACTACTCCTTTACTAGGTCGGAGAAGTCCACATAGCATCTTTATAGTTGTAGATTTTCCAGCTCCATTGGTTCCTAGCAAACCAAAGACTTCACCTTTATCGACATTAAATGTAATATTTTTAGCTGCAGGTTTACCACTGTAGTATTTTGTTAATCCTGCAACTCTAATCATTAATTTCTAGAAAGAGCCCTTAACTTAAGAATTAAGGTCGAGATATCTTAATTATATCTACCTTATCACATAATATNCTNACTATGACNACTTTAGGTAGAGAAAAAAGAGCTCATGAGTTTCAAAAGATTTGGGATGAGCTAAAATTATCTGATTTTCCTATAGTTGTCGAAGGAAAAAGAGATACNAAGGCTCTAAGAGANTTGGGAATCGTCANACATGTAATNGAACTCAANGATGGCACCTCAGTGTTATCAACTGTTGAGCGTATTTTTCAAAATTCAGGCAGTTCATCAGAATTTATCATACTGACAGATTGGGATAAAGCAGGTGACAAGCTCGCCAAACAGCTTATTTCATATGGNGAATCATGCGATTTGATTCCTAACGACCGAATNAGNAAATCATTAGCAAATATTACAGCTAAAGAAATTTCTTGTGTTGAAGAATTACCAACTTTTGCACTAGGTATTGGTCACAAGGACCATTCTCTTTAATACCACATAGTGTCTGNACCTTCATGCGTGCAGCTTCTAAAGACAAATCAGATTATCTGACAGACAATTTTCTTTCAATGTTAGAAGATATTAGGAAAAATAGTGGAGANACAGATACCAAAGGTCTTTCAAACTCTGAAATTTCTAATTTTCTTTCTNTGGATGAAAGTCTCAAAGAAGCAATTACTCAAGCACATCAATATCACTCAGAATTGAGNGAATCCTTGGGTAGCGAAATATTAATGAAAAATGAAAAAGAGCTTGTNAAANATCTTCAGGAAGGCTTTGTTAATTTTTACGCTCCNGCTACTATTAATCCNTATGTTGCCATAAGTGCACAAGGTCCTTGGATAATTACTTCACATGGAGCAGTTATNCATGATAATGGTGGTTACGGCATGTTGGGCTCAGGTCATGGNCCGAAAGATATCGTTTCTTCAATGTCTAAGAATTGGGTTATGGCAAATGTAATGACTGCNTCATTTTCCCAACAGCGTTTTGTCGAAGCTTTGAACAAAGAGTTAGGCCACACCAGAGGATATTGTCCTTTTGACAGATATATTTGTGTTAATAGCGGTTCAGAATCAGTTTCAGTTAGCCTTAGAATTGCAGACGTGAATTCGTTCAANCACACTTCGCCAGGAGCAANGCACGAAGGNAAAGAGATAAAGTTGTTGGCAGTAGAGCACGGTTTTCATGGCAGAACTGATAGNCCAGCCCAATTATCACATTCATGTAAAGANGGATATGATAANCATCTAGCNTCTTTCAGAGANAGAGACAATCTGTTCTTAGTCCCTTCTAATGATGTGGAAGCNTTAAGGNAAGTATTTGATNACGCAAATAANAANAATATTTTTATTGAACTNATGGCCATNGAGCCAGTTCAAGGAGAGGGAAATCCCGGTCAATGTATTACTCGTGAATTTTATGATGAGGCTAGAAAATTAACAAAAGAACATGGCTCTTTGTTATTAATTGATTCAATTCAAGCTGGTTTTAGAGGACAAGGTTGTCTTTCTGTAATTGATTACGAAGGATTTGAAGACTGTGAAGCTCCGGATCTGGAAACATGGTCTAAGGCCCTAAATGCTGGTCAATATCCTCTTTCCGTACTGGGAATGAATTCTAAGGCTTCTGAACTCTATGTTAATGGAATATATGGAAATACAATGACAACTAATCCTAGAGCTTTAGAAACTGCAGTTAGCGTATTGGAAAGCATTACCCCAGAATTACGCACTAACATTAGGGAAAGGGGAAAAGAATTCGTCTCTAAATTGAATAGTTTAATGTCCGAATTTCCAGAAGAAGTTTTGAAAGTGCAAGGAACTGGTTTGCTATGTAGTGCTGAACTTCGTCCAGAAATTCCTGTAGTAGGCTTTGACGGAATCGAGCCTTGGTGCAGAAGAAGGGGTCTTGGCGTTATTCACGGGGGAAATAACGCTCTGAGATTTACATCTCATTTTGCCATTACTTCAGAAGAGATTGATTTGATAGTTTCGAT